>DAOSWJ010000205.1:0-6248 GCA_035380005.1 Prolixibacteraceae bacterium
ATTCTTCGGAGTTATCGGGTAAACAGCTTGAAAATGAAACAACTGCGATAAATAAACTAGCAATGTAATACAATACTTTTCTCATTTTTATACTTTTTTGTATGAATAGATGCAAACCAATACAAAATGGTTGCGAACCATTAATGTTTACAAAATTAATTGGTTTAAAACTAAATCTGTTATTTTAGTAGAAAAAATACAAATTCATAATACAATGGGTGGCGAAGGTTCAACAATGGCTATGATCAGCAGCCTTAAGAATAACCGAAACTTAATTCAAAAGATTAGTCCGCTGGAGCGTCGTTCAAAATACTTGAAAAAGTTGAAACTTAATAATCAAGTTAACAAAACGGCGTCACCTCATTTGTTAAATAATATACGCGAAGAAGCTAAGGCTGAACAAAGAAGGTATAAAAATACGCTAATATTTGTTTTTAGTTTTCTGATGGTATTATTGGTTATTTTTCTTGTTTTCTGGATATAAAAAAACTGTACCCGGTTTCGCAGGCACAGCTTTATGTTACAAAATACGTTTTTACAATTTTGAATTAATGTATTCGGTTATGTTTTTGTCGATGCGTGCAGCTACATCTTTAATATCGGCTTTAACAAATTTATCGCCGGTAATGTTTTCGTACAATTCGATGTAACGCTCGCTTACACTGTTTACAAAATCGTTGCTCATTTCGGGTACTTTCTGGCCATCTTTTCCTTGAAAACCATTTTCGATAAGCCATTGGCGCACAAATTCTTTCGAAAGTTGTTTTTGGCTTTCGCCTTTAGCTTGACGGTCTTCATAACCTTCGGCATAAAAATAGCGCGACGAGTCGGGTGTATGAATTTCGTCGATAAGGTAAATTTGGCCATCTTTTTTGCCAAATTCGTACTTGGTATCAACCAAAATCAGGCCTTTTTCGGCAGCCATTTCGGTTCCGCGTTGAAAGAGTTCAAAGGTATATTTTTCTAAAAGTTCGTAGTCCTCCTTCGATACTAAACCTTGAGCAAGAATTTCTTCTTTCGAAATATCTTCATCGTGCCCAACATCGGCTTTAGTTGTTGGTGTAATCAGTGGCTTTGGAAATTTTTGGTTTTCGACCATTCCATCGGGCATTGTATTTCCGCAGAGGGTACGTTTACCTGCCTTGTATTCGCGCCAGGCATGACCGGTTAAGTAGCCACGAATAACCATTTCAACTTTAAAAGGTTCACATTTGTGGCCAACAGTTACCATCGGATCGGGTGTAGCTATTTTCCAGTTAGGAACAATGTCCTGAGTAGCATCGAGAAATTTAGCTGCAATTTGGTTCAATACTTGCCCTTTGTAAGGAATACCTTTGGGCAACACTACATCGAAAGCCGAAATACGGTCCGAAACGATCATCACCAAATATTCGTTGTTGATGTCGTAAACCTCACGTACTTTGCCGTGATAAACACTTTTTTGTCCGGGAAAATTAAAATCGGTTTTAACAATTGCGTTGCTCATATTTATATGGTTTTAATTGATACAAATTTACTCAACTTTTTGCTTAGAAAGGGATTTATTATAGGTTGAAAGAAGGCATTTCAGATATATTTAAAAGTACTAAAGATGTTTTTTTATTTCATCAATAAAACGAATCATATCTTCGAGCATTTCTTCAACTTCGGCATTTTCAAAATCTATGAAGGTATCGTAGTCTCCTGAAGTTCGATTTTCATATACCTTACGTAAATTTTTACCATGAAATGAATCAATTTTTTCGGTTTTTATGTATTGACGATTAAACCAGCCTATTAATTGTTGATGTTTGGACGTATTGAAGTCATTTTTTGTACTTAAGGCCAATAAAGCATAAAAAAATCCATAATATATTCGATTTACCGCAGCAGATAATTTATTATGCTCGATAAGCAAACGAACAACATCGATATTATCAATTGCTTGAGCAAAACGATGTTTAATTATTTCAGATTTGCTTTTATCCTCATGCATAAATTCCGTCGTTTAGAGCTTTTCTAAAAATCGGTTGTTTCCATCTTAAAGTATTTTGTTCACTTTTAGATAGAATGTGTGTATCGCTTATAATATCATATTTGAGATCAATAGTATAACAAATATCAGAGATGATTTTTTTTAGTTTCCAGTCAGGCTTATTTTGTAGTATTATTAAAAAATCATAATCAGAATCGAGTGAAACTAAACCCGAAACTTGTGATCCAAAAAGTATAACATCTTGTAATTCTGTACCAAGGTTTATACTTAATTGGTTTTTTAGATCATGTAATATTTTTAATTTGTCGACCATTAATCATGTTTTTATACAAATATACTTATCTTTTGCTTAGTTTTCATTGTTGGGTTTGGCCTTACGTTCTGTTTCTTTTTCAGCATAATACTTATCGTAGGCTTCAACAATGTCGCGTACCAGCGGATGTCGAACAATATCGTTTTGATTCAGCTCAACAACGGCTATGTCTTTAATTCCTCTAAGTATTCGCATGGCTTGCACCAAGCCCGAATCGCTACGGCGAGGCAGGTCAATTTGGGTCATATCGCCTGTGATTATAATTTTGGTATTGAGCCCCATTCGTGTAAGAAACATTTTGAGCTGGTTAACAGTGGTGTTTTGGGCTTCGTCTAAAATTACATAAGCATTGCTTAATGTTCGGCCACGCATAAATGCCAGGGGTGCAATTTCAATTACCTTGTCTTTGATGAAGTCTTCCAGTTTACGGGGAGGAATCATATCGCCCAAAGCATCGTACAATGGTTGCAAGTAGGGGTCGATTTTTTCTTTTAAATCGCCGGGTAAAAAGCCCAAGCGTTCGCCTGCCTCAACTGCTGGGCGGCTCAAAATAATTTTTCGTATCTCTTTGTTTTTTAATGCTCTTACTGCCATGGCTATAGCAGTATAAGTTTTTCCGGTACCGGCAGGGCCAATGGCAAAAATCAAATCTTTTTCGATACAAGCCTCAACCAGTTTTTTCTGATTGGGAGTTCGTGCTTTTATGGGTTTTCCGTTATTTCCAAAAACCAACACATCGGTATCGCCGCTCGTTTCGCCTTCCGATAAAACATCGTTCATAATTAAAGCAATGGTTTCGATACTTAAACGATGAAATTCGTGGTAATGGTCGAGCAGGGCGTTTAGTTTATTTTCAAAACGTAAAGTTTCCTGTTCTTCGCCCATGGCTTTAATAATGTGCCCCCGGGCAACAACTTTTAGTTTTGGAAAATACGAACGAATTTTATCGAGTTTGCTGTTATTGGCTCCATAAAATTCAATGGGATCAACCCCTTCGAGATGAAATGATTTTTCAAACATTAAAAGTAAATGTGTTTATTCAAAATAAGTTTCAAAAATAATTACTTTTTGAAATATTGGGTTTAAAATTGATAATTGAATCCAATTCCTTAACACATGTTGGCAAGGTTTGTTTATTCAAGCTTATATTTGTACGTTTTGTACCAAAACATTTTTATGTTGAAACATGTTTTGTTTTTTAACATTTTAACGATTTATAAATTAAAAAGATATGGCAAAACGAAATTGGGAAACTATAAAGGAATACGAAGATATTTTTTTCGAGTACTTCGATGGAATAGGAAAAATTACCATCAATCGCGAGCATGTTCGTAACGCTTTCAGGCCAACAACGGTGAATAACATTAGCGATGCTTTGCACATTTGCCGCGAAGACAATAACATCAATGTGATTGTGATTACTGGTGCAGGCGACAAAGCATTTTGCTCGGGTGGCGATCAAAACGTGAAGGGTACAGGTGGCTACATCGATGAAAACGGCATCCCACGCCTTAACATTCTCGAAGTGCAGAAGCAAATACGCAGTATGCCTAAACCGGTTATTGCCATGGTGAATGGCTATGCCATTGGTGGCGGGCATGTGCTGCACGTGGTTTGCGACATAAGCATTGCCAGCGAAAACGCTATTTTTGGGCAAACTGGCCCCAAAGTAGGCAGCTTTGATGCTGGGCTCGGCTCTTCGTATTTGGCAAGCGTTGTTGGCCAGAAAAAAGCTCGTGAAATTTGGTTCATGTGCCGGCAATATTCTGCCGCCGAAGCACTCGAAATGGGCTTGGTAAACAAAGTAGTGCCGCTCGATCAATTGGAAGACGAAGTGGTTGCTTGGGCACAAAAAATGCAGGAACACAGTCCGCTGGCCCTGCGAATGCTTAAGTTGGGCATGAACGCCGACCTCGACGGACAAATTGGTATTCAGGAGTTTGCAGGTAATGCTACCTTGTTGTACTACCTAACCGAAGAAGCACAGGAAGGCAAACATGCTTTTCTGGAAAAGCGCAAGCCCGATTTTAAGAAGTACCCAAAATTTCCTTAGTTTTTAAAGAAAGAAGTCAATGGTTATTAGTCAATAGTCATTAGCCAAGAAACAAGACATTAGATATTAGACTTTAGACACTCCTTTTTCATGTTTCCGAGCATTGAGCGACTAAAAATTCTAGGAAAACCAGCCGCATAGCGGCGATACTATGGTAGCCCGGGGCGGGAGCCCCGGGTAATATGTGACCCGATATCACCAACCGGCCACAGTAGAATTTAGGCAGAAGATCCTTTGCTGTATGGCCGGAATGTATTGAGTATAGAGCACCCAGTATTCAGCACCAATTATAATCGAGCTCCGTATTTGACTGACAATTAGATTTCTTATAGCTAACAAAAATGTTAGTTACAATTTTGTTAGTTACAAAAATGTTAGTTAGCTTTGGGGCAAAACAATCATTATGGATGCTCCGTTTGTATTTGGAAAATTGGCGGTTGAAAATGAATTTACCAATCGCGATGAAGAAAGGCGTCGCTTGATCGATAACTTTAATTCGTTGACCAGCACAGTGCTCATATCGCCAAGGCGTTGGGGAAAGTCATCATTGGTTCAACAAGCGGCAAATGAAGCAAAAGCAACAAATAAAAACCTGAAGGTTTGCTCTCTCGATGCATTTAGTCTTCGTACCGAGGAGGAGTTTTATCAGGCATTGGCTTTAGAAGTACTTAAAGCATCGGCATCGAAAATGGATTTGTTGCTCGAGAATGCCAAAAAATTCATGGGGCGTTTTATTCCATTGCTAACATTTAGTCCCGATAATCAAAATGAAATAGCACTAAGTCTGAATTGGAACGAGGTAAAAAAGAACCCTGACGATATACTAAATATGGCTGAAAAAATTGCCGTTAATAAAGGATGGAAATTTATTATATGTATTGATGAGTTTCAAAATATTTCGACTTTTGATCATCAGCTTGCTTTCCAGAAAAAGCTTCGATCGGTATGGCAAAAGCACCAGCATGTGGCCTATTGTTTATATGGCAGCAAACGTCACATGATGATCGATATTTTTACCAATACATCGATGCCGTTTTATAAGTTTGGCGATGTATTTTTTCTTGACAAGATAAAACGCGAAAGCTGGATACCTTTCATTGTTGGCCGCTTTAACGATACCAAAAAGACGATCAGTAATGACCATGCAGCTTTAATAGCCGATTTGGCTGAATGTCATCCGTATTACGTGCAACAATTGGCGCAACAAAGCTGGTTGAGAACCGCAAAGGTTTGTTCCGAATCTATTATCCATCAAGCTCATAGAGGAATTGTTGATCAGTTGAGCATGTTGTTCCAGTCGAAAACCGATGAGCTTTCGAACACACAGGTAAATTTTTTAAAAGCGGTGATCAACGGCGAAGAGCAATTAAGTTCGAAGGAAACGCTTGATAAATACAAGTTGGGGACTTCGGCCAATGTGTCTCGAATCAAGAGAGCATTGGAAAATAAGGAAATCATCGATCTTTTTACAGGGGAGATCTTGATTTTAGATCCTATTTACCACTACTGGTTAAAAACCGATTATTTTAAAATTAGAACTATAAAGAATGACTAAGATAAGAATATGGCTGAAAGCCTTCCGTTTGCGTACCTTGCCTTTGGCTTTGGCCAATGCGGTTATGGGCAGTTTACTTGCTTTAGCCGATGGTGGCTTTCGCTGGCCGGTTTTTGTGCTTACTTTGGCAACCATAACCTTCCTGCAAATTCTCTCGAACTTGGCCAACGATTATGGCGATGCCGTTTCGGGAAAAGATAACCACAAAAGGGTAGGGCCGCAGCGGGTTACTGTTTCGGGATTGGTGAGTAAAACCGAAATGAAAACCATGATGATTGTTTTTGTGGCGCTTTCGGTGTTTTCGGGTACTTGGTTGATTCTGCTTGGGCTCGATCATTTCACGTGGAAACAA
>DAOSWJ010000206.1:0-6234 GCA_035380005.1 Prolixibacteraceae bacterium
AGAAACGAAGGTTGTTGATGGTTCCAACACAGCGTCAATCGTTATGTTTTCGGTTTGCAATGCAAGGTCGGGGAAAGCATCATTGTTCATGATACAGTACACCGATGCGCCAAGGTTTTTTACAAAAGTGAACACACCATTTTCTTCGATGTAATCGTAAGCTGCAAGTAGTTGGTCGCCACCATCGACATACCATGAGTAGCTTGTAGCATGAGCCTGCCCGCTTGCATCCGATGCACTTAGCTGCGAACTTAGATCCACTACGCCATTGATGCAAGTGGCTTGATATTTTGCCTGCGGGGCATAGCTGTAGCTTTGCAAGGTACTGCTTTGTGGCAATGTGCTAAATAAAAGGCTGTTATCGCTACAGTTCAGTTCGCTTAACAACAGATTACTGTTAATATCCAAGGTTGCAAGTTTATTCTGGCTACAAGTGAGCGATACAAGTGAACTCAGATTACTAACATCGAGCGAGGTCAGTTCTTGACTGCTGATGTTTAGGCCGGTAACACCCAATGTGTACACTTTTACAGTGTTGTTTGCGGTATATTCAGCAGTAGTCAGTGTTGTTGCTGAGGTTGTTTGGTGGAAAGGTGTAAAGATACCGTTGCCCCAATCAACACTCATTGTTCCTACTACCGATGCTTCGATGGTGAATGCCAGGTTGCCGGTAAGTCCCGACTCAAAAGTGAAAGCAGGATCGATGGCTTTATCGATGGTAATATCAACCGTGCGCAAAGCATTATCATCTGCAAAATCGGGATAAACACTGTTGGCAAGTTTGCAATAAACCGTTGTTGCCGGAACTTTCAAAAACATAAACAGCCCATCGGATTCAATGTAATCGACCCCTGGGACCAATAAGTTGTTATTGGTATCGAACCAAGCGTAAACGGTTTTCACAGGGTTCGAGTCAACATCTAATGCAGTAAGTTGAGAGCTTAAATCCACCACGCCGTTTGTGCAAGCCACTTCGATGTTACCTTGCGGAGCATACTCAAAAGTATTAAACCCAGCCTTAGGTTGCGGCAAGTTTTGCAGGGTAAACTTATTATTACTTACATACAACCCGTAAATGCCCGAATAGACACTAAGGTCTAATTGGTTTAATTTGTTGTTCGTTAAGCTAATATTAAAATAGCTGGCATCGGGGCAAAGCACTATACTTTCTAAAAGGTTATCAGAGCAAGCCCATTCTTCCAGATTGGTATTTTGGCTAATATCCAGAGCTACCAACTTATTACCGGTAAGATTAAAATAATGCAGAGACTCAAAACTACTTAAATCAATATTGCTTAGATTATTTCCGTGCAAATCCATCTCTCCGAGCTTTGATAAGCCAACTGAGACGAAGCTATTAACTTGCTGGTTGGAGACAATAATAGCTGATGGTTGGTCGCCATATACTTTTACAGTAGCTCCGCTTGCATAGTTTGAAGTGTTAAAAGCTGAGTACACAGTATTAACCTGACAAACTGCAAGTTCACCATTTCCCCAATCGATAAATAAATTGCTTGCGTGATTGTTTTTCGCATGAATCTCAAGTTCGCCGCTTGTTTCAGCAGTAAAACTAAACAATGGTTCGGGCAAACTTGCCACTTCATCAATTGTAATTAGTACTGTTTTTAAGGTCAAATCGGGATAAGCCGTATTGGTCATTTCGCAATAAACCTGTCCTCCGGCGTTGTTCAGGAAATAGAATATACCGTCGGACGATAAATAATCGGTACCTAAAACAAGTGGAGTGCCATTGGATTGATACCACTTATAAACCGTATAACGATTATTCCAACCAGATATTAACTGCGAGCCTAAATCGACCACCCCGTTGGTGCAATCTGCCAAATATTCTTTTTGCGGGGCATAGGTTAAGCTATATCTTATTAATAAATCGGGCAAGGATGTTAAATGAAAGTAATTGCCTGAAACATCGACAGTTGAACCGTATGTTACACCTGATATATCAATTGATTGAAGATTGTTGTTCGACACGTTCAAGTTCGTATATTTGGAACTATTGCTTAAGTCGATGTTATTCAGCTGGTTGTTGGAACAATTGAGTGTTTCCAGGCTGGCAAGGGTCGAAATATTGAGCGAACCCAATAAATTGCTTTGGCAATCGAGGTTGGTAATGCCGGTATTGCCCGAAAGATTTAAACCATCGAGGTTATTTTCGGCACAAACCAGCTTGGTTAATGCCGTATTTGCACTTACATCCAAACTGTTTAGCTGATTGTTTGAGCAAGCCAACTCGATGAGTGCCGTGTTAGGCAACAGATTGAGCGAACCTAGGGCATTATTGCTGGTGTTCAGCTTTTCCAAACGGGTGTTCTGACTTAGGTTTAATGCCGAAAGGCTGTTGTTGTTGCAATAAAGCTCGCTCAGTGCAGGGTTGTTTTCCACATTAAGCGCACTAATTTCATTGTTCGAACAATTGAATTGGCTCAGGAATGCATTCTGGCTTACATCGACAGAACTGATTGCCTGCCCCGAGATATCGAAATAGCTGAACCAGTCGCCATAAAGCTTCACGGTTTGTCCGGCTACATAGTTGCTACTTGCCATTTCGGTAATGTTGGCATCAAGATCGGCAGCATGAACGAGTTCATCGCCCCAATCGACATACAAGCAGCAATTGTAAGTACTTGCTGCACTGAACGATATATTGCCCGAATTGTTTGAAGTGAATGTAATAAAATGCCCGGGCATACCGCCTACGGCATCGATGGTAATAGGGTTCGATTTTAAGGTTAAATCGGGGAAGGCCTCATTGGTAAGCACACAATATACCCTCGATGCCGGTATTCGTTGAAAATAGAATACACCGTTGCTGGCAATGTAATCGACTCCCGAAATCAGGGGATCACCACTTTCGGTAGACCAGTAAAAAACAGTAGGGTATGTTTCCCCATTGGCATTGCTCACCAAAAACTGATCGCTCAAATTTACAATTCCAATGGCATAAGGCGCATCGAAATTAGACTGTGGCGAGTAGCTATAATAATTGAGGTTAACCTTAGGAAGCGTTTCAAAAGTTAGCTTGTTGTTCTCACATTCTAAAGTTTTAAGTTTTGCATTTTGGCTAACATCAATTTCTGAAAGATTCGAGTTACTACAATCTAAAATTTCTAACTCACTGTTTTGACTAACATCGAGGCTGCTAATGGCACAAGATGGGATTCGCAATAATTCTAACGACTTGCAGTTGCTTACATCTAAATAGCTTATATAAGCACTATTGATGGACCAAAAATGCCGAATATTGGTGCCATAAATATTTACAATATCTCCGGCATTATAATAAGTAAAATTAGAATTTATCTGAATTTGTTTCGTATCATCGGAAAAATAACTTAACACAGTGCCATTTCCCCAATCAATATAAACTTTTTGATCGACTTCGGGTGTGGCTAAAGAGAAATTAAAATAGTCATCGTTTGCACTAAGCGATATCAACGCATTGTCAATCATTACTTCGCTGGTGCTTAGTTCCAATCCGGGAAAAGCAGTATTGGTCATAACGCAATAGGCAACCGGGTATTTAATATTGATAAAGGAAAACACACCGTCGCTTACGGTATAATCTTCGCCTTCAAGCAGCACCGAATTATCGAGGCTCGAATACCATGTGTACGTAGTATAGTGAGATGTGCCGTTTTCATCAACAACAAGCCACTCGGCACTTAAATCGACCTGATTGTTAATGGCCTTTACGTTCATTAGCTGTTGCGGAGCATAACTATAGTTGGTATACGATGCTTTTTTTACGGGTAAAGAAGCAAAGCTGAACTTATTCCCTGCACAGCGAATATTGCGCATATCGAGCTTGTCGCTTATTTCGAGATAGGTTGTTTGCAGGTTTTGATTCTCAAGATTAATACCATTTATTTTTTTTCCATAAATTTTGACAATGGTACCCGGCACATAATTAACAGTACCAAATTGCTGTTCGGTGGTACCTGCCCACATTGTCACAATATTTCCATCGCCCCCGTCGATCCCGATTGGAGTACTTTCTGTGGCGGTTAATTTCAAAATAAAATATTCGGTGTCAGAGGCAAGTAAAATTACAGGTTCGTCTTCGAAAGTTTTCTCAATTTCAATATTGACCGACTTGAAAGTCCAATCGGGAAAAAGATCGTAGTTGGTTAATTCGCAATATGCCTGCGATGCCGGTTTTTTTAAGAAATAGAAAACACCATTTTCCTCGAAATAATCGCTCCCGTTGGTAAGAACACTACCACCTGTTGTGTGCCAGCTGAAGCTTGTAGGTTTAGGCTGACCGTTTTCGTCAAGCAGGTTAATGTGAGCACTTAAGTCAATTGCTCCTTCGCTATTTGGAACAATATCGAAATTACCCTGGATTTTATAATTGAAGTTCGTCCATGTTGATTTAGGAACGGGCAAGGTGCTTAAATTTAAATTATTGCCATAGCAAACTAATTCTGTAAGCGAAGGGTTATCTCCAATCACCAACGAGCTTATCAGGTTTTCGGGGCATTTTATCGATGTTAGCACATTGCTTGCCGATACATCCAAGGATGTAAGCTCATTACGGCTGCAATCTATGGTAGTCAACGTACTATTATTCGATAGGTCAAGCATTTCGAGGTTGTTATTGTAGCAATTTAGTGCTTGAAGATTTGTAGCCCTCGTAACATCTAGGCTGGTAAGCTGTTGCTGCGACGCTTCAAACACGGTAACGTTGGGTGCATAAAGCTTAACTGTTTGGCCTGCTGTATAAGAAGATGTATTGATTATTGCCGAGATTTGCGTTGAATAGTAATAAGGCGTTAGCACTCCCGACCCCCAATCGATATAAAGTAGCTCATATTGAGGATTACTAAAAGATAAATAAATTGAACCGGATGTGCTCGAGGTAAACTCAATGCTTGGCTCAGGCATGGTGCCGGCCATATCGACCACAAAACTGTTTGTTTGTAGGGTAAGCTTATTGAACAGCTGATTAACCATGGTAATGTAAACCTCTGTTTCGGGTATCCGTAAAAAGCGTATTACACCCCTATCTACAAAGTAATCGACACCCAGTTGCAATTGGTTATTGTTAATGTCGTAGCATCTGAAAACAGTAAAATCGCGATTTTGAGCAGTAATAATAAATTCGTTGCTCAAATCAACCTCACCGTTAACACATTGCACTTCCACCTGCGATTGAGGCGAATAGGTATCTGAAGTAGAGCCTGCCAATTTAGCAGGCAATGTCGAGAACTTCAATTTATTCCGATGGCATGAAATATTTGTCAATGAAAGATTCTCACCAAATAACAAAGTCTCAATTTGATTATCCTGACAATATAATGTTTTTAATTTTGCACAATTCCGTATATCGAGAGATTCAATTAAGTTTGAATTACAATATAAATAACTCAAATTGGGGCAATTACTTACATCGAGCGAGGCAAGTAGGTTGTTATAACAATAGACATTAATAATCTTTGAGTTGTTGCTTAGGTCCAAGCTGGTGAGTTTGTTATTATATATATTTAGGTTTTCTAAATCGGGCGAATTACTTATGTCTATTGAAGTAAGTTGTTGGTCATACAAATTAATCCATGTAATTCCCTCGGTGTAAACCTTAATCGTTTTTCCAGCATTTGCTATCGGCTGAGAGTAGCTTCTTCCGTCATTGGTGCCGGAGAAGATAAGCTTACCGTTACCCCAGTCGATGTACAGACCCCGTGTATGATTACAGCCAAGGTATAGCGACACATTTCCCGATTTATCGGAAGTAAATTGTAAATTGGGCATCCAGCTATCAAGTAGTTGATCGGTAAATACAGGGCTCGAGTTTGAACCATTGCTAAAAACCCATATATCTTCGGTGCCGTTCGCGCTTTCGCCATACATATCCCAGTTCGAGAAAGTTGCAGCTTCGCCCATTTGCGTGTAGTTTTTTACGGCCACATTGTTAAGTGAACCAACAGCCCCATCGCCAATTACAGGCGATTTCACGGAATAACATTCTGAAAACGCATTGCTGGCACTAGCGAAACCTGCGATGCCACCGACCTGCGATGCTGCCGAAATGGTACCTTCACGGCTGTAGCAAAATTGCATTTGGCATCCAAGGCTTGTTCCAATAATACCCCCGGCAGAATTGCCGGTAGCTGTAACACTGTTGTAATTAAAGCAGTTTTTTATAGTCGCATAAATTTGTCCTCCATTTTCGGGCACAATGCCCGTAATTCCTCCGGCTGAATTGCCGCTTGCCGT
>DAOSWJ010000207.1:0-6219 GCA_035380005.1 Prolixibacteraceae bacterium
GCCAATCCAAAGTTTATTCTGGCCGATGAACCCACCGGGAACCTCGACTCGAAAAACGGTTTGGAAGTGATGAACCTGCTCACCGAGCTCAACCGCGAAGGCACCACTATTGTAATGGTAACCCACTCGATGCACGATGCCGGCTTTGCACACCGTATCATCAACCTGTTTGATGGTCAAATCATTACCGAAGAGCAGAAAAGGGTAATGGGTGATGCGTTGATGTAGATATTATGCTATAAAATTGTAAATATGCCATTTTCATTATCAGATATAAAAAGGCGAATTTCTTCAAGATGTTTTTCGAGCAAAGATTGTATGAGCTTTGTAGAACAATTTCTTCTACGAATTAGTACAACTTTGGGGGGAAACCCAAACAGTGAAACCATGTTATTGAAATCGGAATCTTTTGTTACTATGGTGAAATCATTTGATTTGGCATATTCCCAAACCAACATATCTCTTGCAAAATCAAGCGAAATATCCATCAAATGTTTTGACAAATCACAATGCTTTCTGAAATGCGAAGCTAACTTTGGTGATAAATTTTGGTCGAAAAGAAATTTCATCAGGCGCAAAGTTCAATCTTTTCTTTATTGGCTGCAAAACTTAAACAAGCTAGGATATCTTCTTTTTCGAGGTATGGAAAATCTTCAAGGATTTCTTCGATACTCATACCCGAAGCAAGGTATTCAAGCACTTCGAAAACAGTTATGCGCATACCTCGCACGCAGGGTTTTCCACCCCGTTTGCCAGCCTCAATGGTTATTCTGTTATTGTAATTCATAGTAAAATGATTTCTAACAAAAATAAGAAATAAAATCTAAACACTCGTTATATGAACCTCATCAACATCCGTTCAACCTTTAACCATTTAAAGAAAAACAAGTTTCATTCGCTGCTCAATGTGTTCGGACTGGCCGTGGGCTTACTGTTCTTCCTGCACATTGTGTTGTACATTGGCTACGAAAAAGGCTTCGACACGTTTTGGCCCGACAATGATCGCATTTACAGGGTGAATTACGACATTACCCAAGCGGGCGAACGCGTGTTGCACTCGACCAAAACGCCGCGCGGGCTTTTAAGAGTAATCCAAGAGGAAGTGCCTGAAATTGAGCACGCCGGAATTGGTTACATCGAACAGGTGTTGGTTCGTTACGAAGACCGCTATTACAGTGATCAGCCCGACTTGTGGGTGGAAGGCGACTTTGCCGAGGTTTTCGGTTTGGAAATGAAACGCGGCAAAGCAACATTGAACCAACCCAATACTTGCGTGATTTCGGAATCGAAAGCTCTAGAAATTTTCGGGAACGAAGATCCTATTGGCAAAGTATTGATTGTAAACGAAGGCATGCGCCACGAAATAACCGGCATTTTTGAAGATTTGCCAGCCAACTCGCACATTCATTTTCACTACTTTATGCCCATCCGCACATGGGTAAACATGGGTTTTTTGGCCGATCGGGACGGATACGACGGCGCAGGCTGGTGGACGTACATCAAAGTAAAAGAAGGCGTTACAACTGATCAAGCCGAAAAGTCGCTCAACGACTTGCTGAATAAATACTTCACTCATCTGCCGCGGCAAGAACGACAAGGAAAACTTAGCCTGCAATCCCTCACCAACATTCACTACAGCACCCGGCGCGATGGCGAACTGGGCGTGAGCACCCGTAAAAGCACTGTAGATGCGCTCATGCTTATTGCAGCTCTCATTCTGTTAGTGGTTTGGATGAATTACGTAAACCTGTCAACAGCCCTTTCGCGCAAAAGGCTGAACGTTTTTGCCACATTCCGAAAACTGGGTGCCGGAAAAGTAAGCCTGTTCAATCTGGCAATCATCGAAAGTTCCATAATCAACCTTGCAGCCATTGTATTGGGAGTACTGCTCTTTTTTGTTACACGTGGCGTGTTCAACCACATGATGAACGTGCCCATCGAAAACAGCGCAATTAACTATGGCGCAATTGCATTGCTCATTGCAGGCTTAATTTTAGCAGGAATTTTCATTACCTCGACAATCAGCTCCATCCCAATGCTCAAGGTAAACCCGGCCTTGCAACAACAGAAAAAAACAATGAAGAACAGTGGTTCGCAATGGCTGGTGGCCTTACAATTTTTCACGTCGGTATTTTTGGTAATCAGCTCAATAACTGTAGCCAAACAAATCAGCTTTATGCAAAAAGCTCAACTGGGTGTCGATTTGGAACAGGTGCTGGTAATTAACGGCGCTGCATCGACGCACAGCGATCCATTGCGGCGCGAGCATTTCATCATGTTCCGCGACGAGGCTGTTCAAATGCCCGGTATCGAAAGCGGTACAGCCAGCATGAACGTACCCGGGCAACCAGTGCGTTTCCGAAACAGTAATCTGGCAAGACCCGAGCAACAAAGCATTCTAACCCGGCAAGTACCGGTAAGCCAAATCGATGATGGCTACATTGACACTTATGGACTAACATTGCTTGCAGGGCGCAACTTCGAGCAACCATTCCGCAACGACTCGGCCAACGTGATCATTAGCGAAAGCACTGCCAAGCTTCTGGAATTCGACTCACCAGCCGAGGCCATTAACCGCCAGATACGCATGGACAACCGACTTTACACCATAAAAGGAGTGGCCAACGATTTCCATCACGAAGGGTTGAAGAAATCTGCTGAGCCTATCATTTTCACCCATGTTCACCCTTTCGAATTTGGGTTCTATTCATTTAAACTGAAAGGCGATATTCAACAGCTTTTAGCCCAGTTAAAACCAATTTGGGACAAACACTACCCCAACGACCCCATGGACTATTTTTTTAGCAATGAATACTTCAACCGCCAGTATAACGACGAACTGCGCTTGAGCAAAATACTCACAGCCTTTACTTTATTTGCCATTTTGGTAGCCTCGTTGGGATTGTTTGGTCTGGTGAGCTTTTTTGCCCAGCAACGAACCAAGGAAATTGGCATACGCAAGGTAAACGGCGCCACGGTGAGCGACATTATTTTGTTGGTTTTCAGTTTTTTCATGCGTTACGAAATTGCCGCATTTTTGCTGGCTTGTCCGTTAGCCTGGTATTTTATGAACCGCTGGTTGCAGGGTTTTGCTTACCAAACCACCATAAGCTGGTGGGTGTTTTTTATTACAGGTGCAGTGGCCATGCTCATATCAATTGTTTCGGTAATAAGCCAAAGCTGGAAAGCAGCACGAAGAAACCCTGTAGAGGCGTTGAGGTATGAGTAAGAACCCCCAATCACCCCCCCTAAAGGGGGGGGCTGGGAACTACCAGATTTGGAGATCGAGAACTTTAAATAAAGAAAAGTAAATAAAGAACAACAACTTACATTCAAATACTAAAAAGCTCCCTTTAGGGGGTGAAGGGTTTTAATAACAAAAATATACTGTCGCAAAAGTCCCGCTTCGTAGCGAAGCTGCCTACCCCACAAAAGGCGGGGTTGCCCCGAGCATAGAGAAGGAAATCTAGGGGTAATCGGCAACAAGAAATCCTATTGAAGCCCTTAGATATGAGTAAAATAAGACTGAAATCACAAAGCATTATTCGCAATCACGATAACAAAGCCAATCGGGATACGTAAAAGCAATTGTGATGGAAGCGTTGAGGTATAAATAGTCTTGAACTATGATTTAACGATTGTGATTGAAAACATTGGGCGTTTTCACCAAGCATTTCGAAATGTTCCAATCGCATTTTATCCATGAAATTCTAAAATATGATTTTAAATACTCACGGTAGAGCGAATTCCAGTGCCGTCAACTTATTTTACAACCAGTGTATATTTTTTTGACAATCGAATTTTAGCTATTTGAAATACACACTGAATATCAATGCTTTTACATCTTGGCATCGTGCTTGTAAAACCACAATAAAATAAATGAACAATTATGATTACATTTAAAAACATTTTCAAATACTACGACAACAAATTTCAGCGCAATTTTGTGCTCAAGGATGTCAGCCTCACCATAAAAGAAGGTGAGTTCGTTTCGATTATGGGGCCAAGCGGTGCCGGAAAATCAACCTTACTCAATATCATTGGTATGTTGGACGAACCCAACGAAGGCGAATACTATTTCCTCGATCAGCCTGCACATCAGCTAAAAGAGAAGAAAAAAACCGAATTCCATCGAAATTATGTGGGTTTTATTTTTCAGGCATTTCACCTTATTGACGAAATGACCGTGGCCGAGAACATTGAAACACCACTTATCTATAAGGGTGTAAAAACAAAAGAGCGAAAAGCAATGGTTGCCGAAATGCTTGACCGCTTCAATATGGTTGCCAAAAAAGACCTCTTCCCTACCCAACTTTCTGGCGGACAACAACAGTTGGTGGGCATTGCACGTGCCATTGTTGGCAAACCCAAATTGCTTTTGGCCGACGAACCTACCGGAAACCTGCATTCTGATCAGGGAAGAGAAATCATGAAACTGCTGCAAAAACTGAACGAAGAGGGAATTACTATTATTCAAGTAACCCACAACGAAGAGTTTGCGAAATGCGGGAAAAGGATTGTGAGATTGATGGATGGACGAATTGAGAGTGATGAGGCAACTAATCACCCCCCAACCCCCTAAAGGGGGAGCTGGGAACTACCAGATTTGGAGATTTGAGCAATAAGATGAAGAAATAACTAAAAAGTTTGAACCACAAGAAATATAGACTAAAATACACTAAAAATGATTCGTTTTAAAATAAAATTAGCAGTCAGGAACTTGCTTAAAAATAAGGTTTACTCGTTTTTAATCATTGGTGGTTTTGCCATTGGCTTTACGGCTACTATCCTTATAGGCTTGTTTTACAATGTCGAGACAAACGTTGACAAGCATTTTACGAATTACAAAAATATTTTTCGTCTGTACGATGCTAAAAAGAACAAGGCAGAGCTAGATTACAAATTACACACGGTGCTTTCCGAAAATTATCCGGACATAAAAAAAGCATGCCCGGTCGGGTTCTCGTATTTTCCGACAACACTAAAAGACCCTGAGACAAAGAATTATATACGCATCGAACATGTGCTTACAACAAACAACAGTTTTTTTGATGTGTTTTCAATAAAACCATCATCAACACTTGGGAAACAGCCTTTTAGCCAACACAATTCAGCGGTGATAAGCCAATCGGCTGCTAAAAAACTTTTTGGCGATGAAAACCCCCTTGGGCGTACAATCGAAGAGGAATTCTTCACAGCTACTGTTACTGCTGTTATTGATGACCTTCCTGAAAATTCAAGTTTCAAAGCAGATTTGCTCCTTTACAGCGAAAACGAAGATTATCAAATGTCGCAGGAGTGCAACAATGGCATTTGCATTTATCCAAGCGAGCATGTTCTTTTACTGAAAAACGGCGTTAATCCCGATGAATTGGCAACAAACCTCAATTCTTCAATTGGAAAATTCAACACAACAACCGACAGCCTGGCTTTGCAAAATTTATCCAATATTTATCTTTCGACCCTTGATTTGGGGTGGACCGACAGCCATTTTAAAGGCAACTCAAAAATGTTGCTTATTTTTCTGGCCATCGGGATTTTGATTATCCTTCTATCCAGCATAAATTATCTCAACTACACTTTGTCAATTCAATATGCCAAAATGAAGGAAATTGGCATCAACAAAACCAATGGTGCCGAGAAAAGCCACTTACTTGCTGATTCGCTTATCGAAGTAACACTCGGAATTTTTATCGCGCTGTTATTATCGATTTTACTGGTCACACTGCTTATACAATCAACCGGAATTTTATTTGGCAAAGAAATTCATCTCGAAGATGTGAATTTACAACAACTGCTGCCTGTTTTTGCAGGAATTATTGCAGGAATTATTATACTAAACAGTTTAGCGCCAATCTACATTTTATCGAAGTTTAATATTTCTGATTTCCTTTCGGGAGGAAGAAAAAAAACCGGAAGACAATTTGGAAAACAAGCCATGCTTATCTTTCAACTTACAGTTTCTATTGCACTAATTACAGTTGTAATGCTTATTTTCAAACAGCTTCAGTATGTAAAACATCACGATCTGGGTTTTAACGAAGAACACCTTGTTCGCATTGAGCTTCCTTATTTCGAAAACCAGAAAACCTTGAAAAATGAAATATCTAAACTTCCATTTGTAACGAACAGCACATTAAGCGAAGGTTATCCCGGTCACATCAATTGGCAGATGGGCAGCGGTATTGAAGGCGATGAATTTACCGTAAAATGTATCTT
>DAOSWJ010000208.1:0-6152 GCA_035380005.1 Prolixibacteraceae bacterium
TTGTTATACCCGAAACCGAAAGGCAAAATGTTGATGTGAAAAATTTGTTTAACTAAAAGCCAATAGTCATTTGTCAGTAAGTCATTAGTTATTGACCGATAGTCAATAAGTTAATAATTAATAAATTAATGGCTGATGGCCAATTGTTTTTAGCCATAATCAGACAGCCAAAAAATACTATCATGATTAAAAAAGAAGAGCTTAAAAGCCTATACGAAAACGAGCTAAAAGAAAAACTTGCAGGTTTGGAAGGTTTGCGCAAAAGTTTAGCCAAACGTACCCTTGGCGGAATTGCTTTAATTGCATTGCCCATTATTATCGGAATAGCCGTTTTTGTGTATCTCGATTCAAACAACAATGCATCGATGGGTGGGCTGGCAACAGTTTTGCCTTTTGTGATTATTGCACTTGTTATAACAGGCATTGTTCTTTTGGTCTTAAACATAAAAAAACAGAAAGCATACCGCAACAGGTACAAAAACGAAGTTGTTGCCGAAGTAGTGAGAGCCATCGACCCCGAATGGAGTTACGCCCCCGATGGCTGCATTTCGCAAGGTGAGTATTACAGCAGTGATTTGTTTCGCCAACATTTCGACAGGTACAACGGCGATGACCTGATTTCAGGAAAAATTGAAAAAACCGATTTCCGTTGCTCCGAACTGCACACCGAATACAAGGAAGTAACTTACGACAAGGACGGCAAACGCCAGGAACGTTGGGTAACTATATTTAAGGGGCTCTTTTTTCATGCCGATTTCAATAAAGAAATTCGTGCGCAAACATACCTTCAGCCCGATACTTCGGAGCGCTTGCTGGGCAAATTCGGGCAAAAGTTACAATTTAGCACTAAAGGAAAACTGGTAAAGCTTGAAAATCCTGAGTTTGAGAAAATTTTCGCCGTTTTTTCGACCGACCAAAACGAGGCACGCTACATACTTACTCCGGCCATTATGGAAGCGCTGGTGAATATTTACAAACAATACAAACGCCCTATGCATCTTTCTTTTATCGGTTCACGCGTATATGTTGCCATGAGCTTCAACAAAGACTTGTTCGAGCCCAAAATATTCAAAAACGGTGTAAAATACGAAGATGTTGAGTTTATGTACAACCTGTTTATGGTGAATGCCACAATCATTCACGAGCTTAATTTAAATACCCGTATTTGGACGAAAGAGTAAAAAACTCATTAGTCATTTAGTCAATAGTCATTAGAAACCATTAGTATCTGTTAAATATTTTAGCTATTGGACTAAAAACCATACTGATAGAGGTTTTACTGACCCCAGCCTTAAGGCTGGGGTTACAGAATCGAATCTTTGGAAAGGGGCTTTAGCCCAATATGATAATTAAGATATTAACTAAGGCATTTTAATCGATTTCTAAAGTCTCAAAAAAAATTTACCAGACAACAATTTAAAAAACATCAAAAAATGAAACGAAGAATTTTCTTAACTGTAGGTTTGTTATTATTGATTAGCTTAATTACAGGTGGTGTAATTTTCATTAAACAGTACTCTTATATCTCAAGCGATGAATCGATGGAGATGATACATCCGAGCGACTACCAGGAACAAGAGCTAAAGTCTTTAGACCAAAACAGCGAAGAATACGACGAAGAAACTAAAAAAATGCTTGCCGAACGCGAAATGGCTATTCAGCATTTAAAAGATATTGGCGAATGGGAAGAACCTAAGCAAAAAAAGAACAACGACATATTCTTCATTATTCCTCTGATTGCCATAGGAGCTTTTTTATTGATTTTCCGTTTACTGTTCCGAAAAGGCATCAATCAAAGTGGCTCATTTGCCAGGCCCAAAAGGTCGTCGTTCACCCAAGGGCTATCGCACATGGGCAGCCAGATGAAGAGCAACCTCGAGAAAATCCCCTTCGACCAAATGATGAACGACCCCAACATGAGCGACGAAGACAAGAAAAGCTTTCAAAAAGGCCAGGAGTACATTATGGGCTTAACGGGACAAAAAGTACAGGAACAAAATAATAACAAAGTATCTCCGCTCGAAGAAGCCGCCCCAATTATGTCGCACGAAAACCTCAAGCAACTATACGAAACTGAACTAAAAACGTCCATAGCAGGTATCGAAAGCAAGCGCAAAGCGGTTTTAAGCAGTTTTGCAGTGATGTTTGTGCTCATTATCTTAATGTTCCCTTCGTTTGTAATAACTCCTTCAAGATTTTATCTGAATGTAATCGTCGGAATCATAGTTCTTATAGCGGCGATTGTATTTTTTGTAAAAGGCACTGTGCAGTATTTGAAATTCCGTAACGAATACAAAACGACGGTAGTGAAAAAGGTGGTTCAGTTTATCAACCCCAAATACCTGTACGATGCCAACAAACACATTTCGCTTAACGATTTTATGAAGAGTGGGCTTGGTAGCAACAAAATCAACAAAGCTGCAGGCGACGATTATGTGTGTGGAAAAATTGATAAAACCGTGTTTGAGTTTTCGGAATTAATTGCACAATACGAATGGGAAGATACCGACCAGGACGGCAAAAAGGTAATGCGGGTCGAGGACCATTTCAACGGGCTTTTCTTTTTGGCCGATTTTAACAAACACATTCAGGGCGAAACCTTTGTAATGCCCGACACGGTTGAACGTTTGTTGGGCAAGTTTGGCCAAAGCTTACAGAAAAGTGCAAAAGGAGAACTGGTAAAACTCGAAAACCCCGAATTCGAAAAATTGTTTGCGGTATTCTCGACCAATCAAACTGAAGCCCGTTATATACTTACGCCTGCCATAATGGAGGGCATGGTAAACATTCGCAAAAAAGTTGGTGTAAATTGCTATTTCTCGTTCATTGGCGAACGGGTTTATTGTGGCATCGAGTTCAATAAAGCCCTGTTTGAAGCCTCAATTACCAGGTCGGTACGTTTTGCCGATGTTGAGTTGATGCATTCGCTGTTCACCCTTATTGAAACCATAATTACCGAGATGAATTTGAATACAAGGATTTGGACTAAACAATAAGCTTATAAAATATTGAAGCGGAGAGGGGTTTAGATGTGAAACTCTCCTTCACCTAATCTCCTTTTGTTTTTAATGTTTGTAAATCAAATTAATTTCGGAAAGCTCTTGTCCTATCTGATGAATTCCATACAATATTTTCTCTGTCTGCGCTTGAGATGGTTTTTTATGAATTCTCCGACTTTCTTTGCTGCGATTTCATCTTCGAGCATTTCCTTCAAATAATAGTAAAGAAAAATTCATGTCCGCTTCATTTTGGTTTTCCTAAATTATCATAAATTGCCACAAACATTTGATAATATGAAGCATCTTAATCTTTTAACAATGTTACTGTTTGTTTCGGTGGCATTGTCGGCACAAAACTACTTTATCGGTCACCGCGGAGCATCCTTTTTAGCTCCAGAGAATACACTTTTCTCAGTAAAATTAGCATGGGAACTTGGTGCCGATGCCGCCGAAATCGATATCCACCTTTCGTCCGATAATCGGGTTATGGTAATTCACGATGCCAACACCAAACGTACATCGATGGGCAAAAGTCAACTCGAGATAGCAAAATCAACATCAACAGAATTGCGCAAAATTGATGTAGGCACATTCAAAAGTAAAGCATTTGCGGGCGAAAAAATCCCATTCATTGACGAAATACTGCAAACCATACCCGAAGGCAAAACCTTGGTAATTGAAATTAAATGCGGCACTGAAGTGCTGCCGGCCTTACAAAAAGTCATAAACGAATCAGGCAAAATTAATCAATTGGTCTTCATCAGCTTTGGTTGGGAAACAATATTGGAAACACAAAAAGTTTTTGCCCAAAACAAATGCTATTACCTAAAAATGCTTCCCTTTGGCTTAAACAGAAAAATGAAATTGGCCGCGCAAAACGGGCTAGCCGGTGTAAACCTTTATCATGGCATTGTTAATAAACGAATTGTAAGGAAAGCTGAAAAACTTGATATTGAGGTGTTGGCCTGGACTGTTGACGATGTTAAAACTGCTAAAAAACTCAACAAGCTGGGAGTACAAAAAATCACTACCAACAGGCCAAAATGGTTAAAAGATCAGCTTGAAAATAATTAGCTCACTAAATACTCAAAGCAACCTCATTGTTAGGTTCATACAACAAGGTATTTACATGCATTTGCTTGTTTCTCAAAATCGATAAAGCTTATTAAAACTAGAGATACTGGGGTAAGTGGAGACCATCATTCCCATCCTCAATAAACTGTTCAATAAAAGGACTAACGCACATTGGGCGTAAGGCCGAATTTATCTATAAAAGCGAAAACAAAATATTCTCCCTGAATTTTCCGTAATTCAGGGATTAGTGTCCTTGAATTTATGAAAATTGGGGGATTGTTATAAATTTGCCATATCCAATAAGAACGGCATTAATGAAGCTCAGAAAATTTACACACATTGATTTGAATACAATGAAATTGTGGTTAGCACAAGACTACATCCAAAAATATTTTGGAAATCCACAAGAATGGATTGATGAAATTGCCGCAAACCTTGATGCCGAATGGGTGAAATACTTTATTGTTGAACACAACACCCCAATCGGGTTTGTTCAATACTACGAAACCGATATTGCACCTCTGGGCGAGTGGTCCGATGAACCAATCGGTACTGTTGGTATCGACTACCTTATTGGCAATACCAATTATTTGGGGAAAGGCTATGGTACTAAAATTGTAACGCTATTGTTGGATTTTATCAAAACAAAAAAACAGTACGATTATATAGTAGCCGACCCAATTACAGACAACTTAGCCTCAGTAAAAGTACTTCGGAACAATGGTTTCGAACCAAAAAACAATGGCTTATTTGTTTTAGATCTGAACAACAACGGAATTGAAATATTCAGGGCTAACGAAAACGATGTTGAAGCAATCACCCAACTTTTTAGGGATACCATTCAAAATGTGAATGCCAAAGACTATCCGCCCGACGAAATAGACGACTGGTCGGGGTGGTGGACAGCTCACGACAAATGGAAAGAAAGAATTGAAACACAATACTTTATTAAAGCCACATTTAAAAACAATGTGGTAGGTTTCAGTTCATTGGCAAACGACGGCTATCTCGACTTTATGTTTACGCATAAAGATTATCAACGACATGGGATTGCCGCAAATTTGCTTAGCAAAATTGAGCGAAAAGCCAGGCTGCAAGGCAACAAAACCATTTATTCTGACGTAAGCCTCACTGCAAAGGGCTTTTTCGAAAAACACGGTTATATTGTTGAAAAACAACAACTCAAACGATCGAAAAACAAGGAACTGGTAAATTTCAGAATGACAAAAAACATCGAGCAAACATAACAACAAATGCTACCATCAAAATGATTTAAAGCATTTTAAAATATTTTTTAAGTTCATGTACGCTTAGCTTTTTCAAAAAGCCATTACCACCCCAAATCCAAAATAAAATGGATTCAATTCAAATAAAGGGTCAACTTTTGGCATTCCGTTTATGTTCAAGTTAAGCCTACTTTCGTTAAACCCAATATTTTTATTTTTTCGGGCAAAGACACTTCCACTTTTATCTTCAAACCTAAGCATAGTGCGTGAATGCATTTGGTGATAATAACCTGAAAAAATATTGAACCATAAGCTTCTTCTGAATTGATACTTAAGTGTAACCCGCCCATCAATACCATGTGATTTTTCGCCCCAATAAACTTTACTTTTGCCATCTGTCATGGTTAAGTTTTCATTTTTAAAACGAAACAAATATTCAGACTCACCTAACGAAATCATCGTGGTTTGAAACCTATAGCCTGGCTGAAATGATAGCAACAACTGCTTGCCATACGTTTTTACAGGTAAAATAAATGATAAGCCTAATTTATGAGCATTCAAAAAGCAGCCTTTGTTAAGTCCTTCAGATGTTAAATACATTAAACCAATTTGTTTTTTCAACTTGTAATTAATAGCTAATTCAAAGCCCCAATTATAATTAGCTGATGAAACACTATGACTTAAAATATCGTTTAGTGAATTTTGATTTGTTTGGCACAAAGAATATAATCCTTCTTCGACGTTTACTTTATACTGATAGAAATTATATTCAAAATCGAATCGTTCTAAGATATTTATGATCCTTTTGGAGTTTTCAATCCTATTATTTCTTTTTTGTGCAGTAATTGCATCC
>DAOSWJ010000209.1:0-6112 GCA_035380005.1 Prolixibacteraceae bacterium
TGCTTTCCTTTTTACCTTTCAACTGCCCCGCAATATGTTGCCCGAAATCTTTTATTGTACCGTTATAAACAGCTCGATAAAGCCATCGAGAATGCCCAAAAACTGGGTTTTAAAAATGGCGCAGCGCTTTACCCCATGGTTACCATCAACGGCGAAGAATGCCACAACGAGTGGGAAATCACCTTTGAGGAAATTCATCGCAACGGTGGCATTGCATACGCCATTCGTAATTATATCAATTATACCGGCGATAAAAGTTACCTGGCACCCTATGGTTTTGAAGTGCTTTTGGGTATTTCACGTTTTTGGGCTCAGCGCGTAAACTGGTCGGAGCAAAAACAAAAGTATGTGATGCTGGGTGTTACAGGGCCCAACGAGTACGAAAACAATGTGAACAATAATTTCCATACCAACAATATGGCTGTTTGGACATTGAAATACACGCTCGAAGCCCTTGATTTTGTCAAAAAAGAATACCCCGAAATATATGCCGAAACTTGCCAGAAAACCGGTTTTAACGAAGCAGAAGAAACCAACCATTGGCGCGAAATTATCGACAACATGTATTTTCCTTATGATGAAGAACGGAACATTTATCTTCAACAGGATGGGTTTTTAGATAAAGATTTACAACCGGCCGATACCATAGAGCCGTCCGAACGCCCCATTAGCCATCATTGGTCGTGGGACCGCATTTTGCGTTCGCCCTACATCAAACAGGCCGATGTACTTCAAAGCCTTTTTTGGTTCGAACACGATTACGAAAAAACCGATATTGAGCGGCATTTCGATTTTTACGAGCCGCTAACCGTGCACGAATCGTCGCTTTCGCCTTGTGTGCATTCTATTTTGGCTGCATCGATTGGCCGCCCCGAAAAGGCTTACGAAATGTACCTGCGAACCGCCCGCCTCGACCTCGACGATTACAACAGCGACACCGCCGACGGGCTGCACATAACCAGCATGGGCGGCACCTGGATGGCCTTCGTTCAGGGTTTGGGTGGTTTTAGAGTGAAAAACAACAAACCAATATTTAATCCAATACTTCCAAATGGTTGGATATCTTATTCTTTCAAAGTTATTTTCCGCGATTCGCATCTTAAGGTGAACGTTGGTCAAAAAGAAATAGAAATTAGCAATTTAAGCAGCAACAAGGTTGATTTAATTGTTAATAATAAGAATGTTAGCATTGAAGAAAATTCAATTCAGATAATATGATGAAGAAAATTATTGGCATAATTGCTTTTGTGTTGATTAGTTCAACACTACTTTTTGCAAAGGTGAACCGTATCGACCCGCCCATGTGGTGGACTGGTTTTAACGAAACTACTTTGCAACTTATGGTTTATGGCGACGATATTTCGTTGCTTACCCCCGAAATAAACTATCAGGGGGTGAAACTACATGCAGTTACTCGAGCCCAAAGCCCCAACTATCTTTTTATCGACCTGCATATTGATGAACGTGCAAAGCCAGGTACTTTCACCATTCAATTTAAACAGGGAAAGAAAACCGTATCGGAATATGCATACCAGTTGCTCGAACGCTCACCCAACTCGGCACAGCGTAAAGGCTTCGACAATTCCGATGTGATGTATCTGTTGTTTCCCGACCGCTTTGCCAATGGCGACACTTCGAACGATAGTTTTGAAGAAATGCCCGATAAAATTAACCGTGAGCATCAGTACGGACGCCGTGGTGGCGATATTAGCGGCATTGTTCAAAAGCTCGATTACCTGAAAGATCTGGGTATTACTGCTATTTGGACAACACCATTGCTTGAGGATAATCAGCCCGAAGGATCGTACCACCATTATGCTACTACCGATTTTTATCGTGTTGACCCGCGTTTTGGCACCAACGAAGAGTACAAAGCCATGGTTGATAAATGCCACAGCGAAGGCATCAAAGTGGTAATGGACATGATTCCGAACCACTGCGGAAGTGCACACCCCTGGATGCAGGATTTGCCTTTCGACGATTGGATTAATGGAGGGACAACTTATACACAAACCAATTATCGTATTCCGGTTACCAACGATCCCTATGTTTCTTCCTACGATTCGACACTCAATTTTAGTGGTTGGTTTGTTAGCGAAATGCCCGACCTGAACCAAAATAACCCATACATGCTGAAGTATTTAAAGCAGTTTGCCATTTGGTGGGTCGAATATGCCGGACTTGATGGAATTCGTGTTGATACTTACCCCTACAACGACCCCGTGAAAGCCGCCGAATGGACCAAAGCAGTGATGAACGAATTTCCGCATTTGAACATGGTGGGCGAATGCTGGCAACACAGCGCCGCCGAGGTAGCTTACTGGCAGGGAGGTACGCTTAATCACGATGGCTACGATTCGGGCTTACCGTCGGTAATGGATTTTGTGATGCACGATGCCGTTTCGGTAGCTTTTAACGAAAACGAGCAAGGTTGGGATCGCGGGGTAGGCCAGTTGTGGCACACCTTAACAGCCGATTACCTGTATGCCGATCCGTATAACCTGGTTGTGTTTGCCGAAAATCACGACACCCAACGCTTTAGCACCGTGGTCGGCAACGATGTGAAAAAATATAAGCTGGGCATGACTTTTCTGCTTACAACCCGCGGTATTCCACAGTTGTACTATGGCAGCGAAATACTAATGGGCGGCGATAAAGGCGTGGGCGATGGCGATATTCGCCGCGAAATGCCCGGCGGATGGCCCGACCACGATCGTTCGGTATTTACTGAGCAAGGTCGTACAAGCACCGAAAACGATGTGTATAACTACCTGAAAAAACTGATTAACTGGCGCAATCAAAACCCGGTAATTCATAACGGTAGCTTACTTCACTTCATTCCCGAAAATAATGTTTATACGTATTTCAGAATAAATGAGGAAAAAACGGTAATGGTTATCATTAATAATAATCCCGAAGAACAAACAATTGACCCGGTGAAATTTAACCAGGGGATTGGTCATCATTCTGGGGGTATCGATGTAATCAGTAATGCTAAAGTGGCGTTTACGCAACCCTTTAAGGTTGAAGGCAAAACCGCCATGGTGCTTGAATTGGAGTAAAAAGAAGTCATTGGTCAATAGTCATTAGAAAAGACTTTAAAACAAAAAGTCGCGAATAGCAACAGTAAGAATTATTATAAAACAAGGCAAAACAGGTATAATTTGATAAAACAATCTCTGTTTTCTCGGTGTAAACCTCCGAGGTCTCTGTGTTTAATAGAAATTAAAGACAACAAAATATGAGTATCAAAACAATCTTTATCACAGTCATTTTTATTGCATTTGTATGGCCACTTATGGCACAAAACCTGCAATCGCCCGACGGGCATTTCAATTTGAATTTTGAAGTAAAAAGTGGAAAACCGTATTACAAATTAAATTATAAAGGACAAGCGGTTATTGAACCCAGTTCGTTGGGGCTCGACCTGTACGACGATGAGCACAATTTGCTGGATGGTTTTTCAATTTCAAAAACCGAAACCGCCACTTTCGACGAAACATGGGAGCCTGTTTGGGGCGAATACAAGCAAATACGTAACCATTATAACGAAATGGCAATTACCTTAAAACAGGCTAAAGCCGACCGGCACATTGTTATCCGTTTCCGTTTGTTTAACGATGGGTTGGGATTTAGGTACGAATTTCCGGCTCAGCCAAATCTGAACTACATGGTGGTAAAAGAAGAGCACACGCAGTTTGCCCTTACCGGCGACCATACTGCGTTTTGGATTGCCGGCGATTACGACACCCAGGAGTACGACTATACCGAGTCGAAATTAAGTGAAATACGTGGACTGATGGATGCTGCCATTACCGGAAATGCTTCGCAAACACAAGCTTCGGAAACAGCCGTGCAAACAGCCCTGATGATGAAAACAGCCAAAGGCCTGTATATCAACCTGCACGAGGCCGCATTAATCGACTACTCGTGTATGCACCTCGAACTCGACGATGAAAATTTTGTGTTCGAATCGCACCTAACGCCCGATGCACAAGGCAAAAAAGGTTACTTGCTGGCGCCGTGCACTTCGCCGTGGCGTACCGTTATTGTTAGCGATAACGCAGCCGATATTTTACAATCGACACTCACGCTGAACCTGAACGAGCCCTGCAAAATTGACGATACATCGTGGATAAAACCCGTAAAATACATGGGCGTATGGTGGGAAATGATAACCGGCAAAAGCTCGTGGGCATATACCGATGTGCCTTCGGTTAAACTTGGGCATTTCGACTATTCCGAAGCCGAACCCAATGGCAAACACGCAGCCAATAACGAGCGCGTAAAATATTACATCGATTTTGCTGCCGAACACGGTTTCGACCAACTGCTGGTTGAAGGATGGAATGTTGGCTGGGAAGATTGGTTTGGCAAATCGAAAGATTATGTATTCGATTTTGTTACTCCATACCCCGATTTTGATGTGGATATGCTCAATGAATATGCCCAATCGAAGGGCATAAGGCTGATGATGCACCACGAAACATCAAGTTCGGTGCGCAACTACGAGCGCCACATGGACGCCGCCTACCAGTTTATGGTTGATAAAGGCTACAACTCGGTAAAAAGTGGGTATGTTGGCAACATGATACCGCGTGGCGAGCACCATTACGGACAATGGTGTGTGAACCATTATCAGTATGCTTTAGAAAAAGCGGCTGAGTTTAAAATTATGGTGAATGCACACGAGGCGGTTCGCCCAACAGGTATTTGTCGTACCTACCCCAACCTCATTGGAAACGAATCGGCACGTGGCACCGAGTACGAAGCTTTTGGCGGAAACAAACCTTTCCATACAACCATTTTACCCTTTACCCGCTTAATTGGTGGTCCGATGGATTATACGCCGGGGATTTTCGAAATGGATATTTCGAAGCTGAACCCCGATAACAATTCGTGGGTTAACTCAACCATTGCACGCCAGCTGGCGCTTTACGTTACCATGTACAGCCCGCTGCAAATGGCAGCCGACTTGCCCGAAAATTACAGCAGGTTTATGGATGCTTTCCAATTTATTAAAGATGTAGCAATTGATTGGGACGACACCCGTGTGCTGGCTGCCGAACCTGGCGACTACATTACTTACGCCCGAAAAGAAAAAGACACAAACAACTGGTTTGTGGGAACAACGGTTGACGAAAATGGTTACCAGTCGAACATCGCATTCGATTTTCTCGATGCCGACAAGCAATACATTGCTACCATTTATGCCGATGCGCCCGATGCTCACTATCGCAATAATCCGCAAGCATACGAAATCCGCAAAGGCATAGTAACTACCAAATCGAAACTGAAGCAAAAATGTGCACCCGGAGGTGGTTATGCTATCAGCATTATTGAAGTAAGCGATAAAGCACAAACAAAAGGATTAAAAAAATTGAAATAGGATGAATTCTAAAGAACAAAGAACTAACGAATTTCTGTAATACGAATGGAAAGGTAATTCAACGCTTATATACAAAAGGGAAGATATAATGGTAAGTTTTCTAAAATGTAAAAAAAGTCGCACATAGGCGAAACATGTACTGATTTATGTATTATTGGTACAAATAGGAAAATTATTAGACAAAACAATCGAAAAAGTTCAGGCCGATGCGCCAAAAATTTATAAAAAAGAATTGGTGGAATTGCTTTTTGAACAACCGTATTCAAAAATTGAATTTGTTGTTAATCAATTAAAAGTAGAAAGAAAAGCAGCATCAAGGTATTAAAAGAATTAGAAAATATTGGAGTGTTAGAATCTCAAAAAGTTGGGAGAGAAATTCTGTATATCAATAAAGAATTGATTGACGTATTAAAAAAATAAATGCTGATTTCTAGATAATTAAAAAGAATAAAATAATGAAGAAAGTTGTATATATATTCATAGTGCTGTTGCTTTGGGGATGCAATTCGTCACCCAAAAAACAAGGCGAAAGTGCCAAAATTGATTCAACGGAAGTTGTTTCACAGGCTTATTTCCCTGAGTGGAGCCACGATGCAGTAATTTACGAGGTGAATGTGCGCCAATTTACGCCCGAAGGCACGTTTGAAGCCTTTAGCGAACACCTGCCTCGGCTTAAAGAGCTGGGTGTCGAAATTTTATGGTTTATGCCCATTTACCCAATCT
>DAOSWJ010000210.1:0-4248 GCA_035380005.1 Prolixibacteraceae bacterium
CAAAAAATTCGCTGCCTGTTTTGAATGCTATTTCGGGCAGATCGAGTTGGATGTTGGTTGTTTTTAAAGGGGCACCTTCGGCTGTAAAAGCATTCTCGGCAATTAATTTACCGTTTTCAAAAAGTTTCCAAACATAATCGTATTCATTAAGGTTGGTAAACAAGTTGTGGTTTTGAAAGGCAATAATCCCTTTGTCGATATCGATTGCTTTGAACCAAATGGGTTGATATACTTTTTTAACCTCGTGGATTCCCGGGTGAATGGTGCGGTCGGGATTTACCAATCCGTTGTTGCAGAAGTTTTCGTCGTGTGTCCAGCGATAGCCACCTAGGTCGCCACCGTAAATCCAATATTTTTTTCCTTCAAAATTGAAAGCTTCCAAGCCTTGGTCAACCCAGTCCCAAATAAAACCTCCTTGCAGAATTGGGTATTTCATAAAAATATCCCAGTACTCTTGAAAGTTGCCGGTGCTGTTTCCCATTGAGTGAACGTATTCGCACTGAATAAATGGTCGGTAACTATCGGGGTTTTTGGCATACTCTTCGCAACGTTCGGGCGAATCGTACATCGGACAAACAATATCGGTAAATTGGTTGCCGTAAGTGCGTTCGAACTGAACGGGGCGTTTGGCTTTGTCGTTGGTTTTAAGCCAATTGTAGGTGGCTTCATAGTTGGGGCCAAAATCGCTTTCGTTGCCCAGCGACCAAACAATTACGCAAGCATGGTTTTTATCGCGTTCAAACATGCGTATGGTGCGGTCGAGCAGTTGTTCTTTCCATTCGGGTATAAATGATGGGTGACGGCTGCGATCGAATCCGTCGAGGCCGTGTGTTTCAATATTTGCTTCATCAACAACGTAAAGGCCATATTTGTCGCAAAGCTCGTAAAATTCGGGTGCTTGCGGGTAGTGGCTGGTGCGAACGGCATTCAGGTTGTATTGTTTCATCAGTTGAATGTCCTTGAGACGTGTTTCGCTGTCGAGGTAATGACCGTATTTTTCGTGATGCTCGTGCAAGTTGGTGCCTTTAATTAGCACAGGCCTACCGTTTACCAGCAGTTGTTTGTTTTTGATTTCGATTTTACGGAAACCTACATGGCTTACAGCTGCTTCGATGGTTTTTCCTTCGTTATTCTGAAGCTCGATGCCCACTTTGTATAGGTTAGGGTATTCGGCACTCCATTGCAGGGGCTTGCTCACTTTTTGGCTGAACGAAACTTTTTGTTCGCCTTTGCCGTTAAAGGGCTTTACTGCAAGTTTTTTTGAAACGATTTTTTTGTTGTTGGCATCAAATAAAGTAACAACAACATTGTATTTTGAGCTTTTATTATTGTCGAAACTGCGAATGTCGATTTCGGCGTTGAATATCCCGTTTTGGTATTGCTCGTCGAGGTCGGCTAGCAGTGTATAGTCTTCAATTGAAACCTTAGGGCGAGCAATTAAAAACACATCGCGCTCAATGCCTCCCAAACGCCAAAAGTCTTGATCTTCGATGTAAGAGGCATCGCTCCATTTAAAAACTTGCATCGCAATGGTGTTTTTGCCGGGTTTCAGTTGTTGGGTAATATTGAATTCGGCAGGAACTTTAGCCACCTTTGTGTAGCCAACACGTTGGCCATTAATGTAAATTGTTGCAGCTCCCGAAATCGATCCAAAATGCAAAATAATTTCTTTGCCATCAAAATTGTCATTAAGCTCAAATGTTTTACGGTAAGTGCCAATGGGCAAGTCGTTATTATCGACAAATGGTGGGTTTTTAGGGAAAATATAAGGTACATTGGTGTAAACAGGTACACCAAAACCTTGCATTTCCCAACTTCCGGGCACTTCAATATTGTCCCATGTTTGGTCGTTAATGTTTGTATTGTAAAAATCGACCGGGCGGTCAGCTACTTTCTCAGCAAAGTTGAATTTCCATGTGCCATTCAATAGCTGAATATTTGTGTTTTTTGCTAATTTTTCAGAGCCAGCATGTTCAAGGCTTTCGGCTGCTACAAAATAAGTACGAGGGGCTTCTTTACCCTCTTCAACCAGTTGCGGGTTTTCCCAAAAATTACTTTGGGCAACAACACTCATCGAGTAAATGAGCATTAATAAAAAAAGAGTTTGCTTCATTTTAAATTAGTATTAGTTGTTATATGATCAGCGTAAAAATATTGCTTTTTTTTGAATTTGTCTTGAATAACTTTTTGTTGAATAATTTGAGCATATTACAATCAGATCAAAATCATTTTTTTCAAATACAATTAGCCTATCTTTGCAGTATTATTTAATCAAAAAAATACTCACACAGTGATAAAGAACGATAAATTCGGGTGGCGCCACATTGGCCCCCGTTCGCACGAGATCGATGAAATGTTGAAAACCATCGGCGTTGAAACGATGGATGAATTGATAGAACAAACTGTACCTGAGAATATTAGGTTGAAGGAGCCACTAAAAATGGGGCCTGGACTTACCGAGCGCCAATATTATCGTAAAATTCACGATTTGGCTCAAAAGAACAAAGTGTTTAATACCTACATTGGAATGGGCTATTACGATACCATTACCCCGGCGGTAATTTTGCGTAACGTGTTCGAAAATCCGGTGTGGTACACATCGTACACGCCCTATCAGGCCGAAATATCGCAGGGCAGGCTCGAAGCATTGCTCAACTATCAAACCATGGTGTGCGATTTTACCGGCTTACCATTGGCAAACGCATCGCTGCTCGATGAGGCAACTGCTGCTGCCGAGGCCATGATTATGATGTACAACACCCGCACCCGCGATCAGAAAAAAAACAATGCCAATGTGTTGCTGGTCGATGAAAAAATGTGGCCGCAAACCATCGATGTTTTATACACACGTGCCGAACCGCTCGGTATTGAACTTAAAATTGAAGGCTTCAGAAATTTTGGCTTCAACGATAAAGTTTTTGGCGTTTTGGTGCAATATCCCAATTCCAACGGCAGTGTTGACGATTACTCGGCCTTGGTTGAAACTGCCCATAAAATTGAATGCAAAGTTGCCGTTGCTGCCGATTTGCTCAGTTTGGCATTGTTGACACCTCCGGGCGAGTGGGGTGCCGATATTTGCTTGGGTAGCTCGCAACGTTTTGGCGTACCAATGGGCTATGGTGGTCCTCATGCTGCATTTTTTGCTACCAAAGATGAATTTAAACGCAATTTGCCAGGACGAATAATTGGCATTTCAAAAGATGCCAATGGGAAACGTGCCCTTCGCATGGCGCTGCAAACTCGCGAACAACATATTAAACGCGAAAAAGCCACTTCGAATATTTGCACTGCGCAAGCTTTGTTGGCAACAATGGCTGGTTTTTATGCAGTTTACCATGGGCCACGCGGCATATACAGCATTGCAGCCCGCATACATGCAATAGCCGACTACCTCTCGACCGAAATTGAAAAGCTTGGTTACAAGCAGCTGAACAAATACTTTTTCGATACCATACGCTTTAGCATGCCCCGCCATGTTAAAGTAGAAGACATTGAATGGCTGTCGGTTGAGTTGGAAATGAATTTCCGTTATTTCCCCAATGGCGAAGTTGGGCTTAGTATCGACGAGACCACTAATATTGATGATGTTAACTGGATTTTGGAGGTGTTTGCCAAAGCAGCTAACTGTAAGGTGCCCAAATGTAGTGCTTATCCGGGTGAAAAATCGATTGATAAAACATTTGCCCGTACCAGTTCCTACCTGCAGCACGAGGTTTTTAACAGTTACCGCTCCGAAACCGAAATGGTACGCTACATAAAACGCCTCGAACATCGCGATATTTCGCTTACGCATTCGATGATTTCGTTGGGTTCTTGCACCATGAAATTGAATGCAGCAACCGAAATGCTTCCTTTAAGTTGGATCGAATTCAACGGAATTCACCCGTTTGTGCCTAAAAACCAGGCTATGGGTTACCAAATTATGATGGAAGAGTTGAAAAGCGATTTGGCCAAAATTACAGGGCTCGAAGATGTTAGCCTGATGCCAAACTCGGGTGCAGCAGGCGAATATGCTGGTTTGATGGTAATTATGGAATACCACAAAAGCCGTGGCGAGTGTCATCGTAAAGTTTGTTTGATCCCTTCTTCGGCTCACGGCACCAACCCCGCCAGTGCAGTAATGGCCGGTATGGAAGTAGTGGTTACACCTTGCGACGAGCGTGGTAATATCGATGTTGAAGCGCTTAAACTTAAAGCTGAAGAACACAAGGACGATTTGGCTGCATTAATGATTACCTACCCATCGAC
>DAOSWJ010000210.1:4348-6110 GCA_035380005.1 Prolixibacteraceae bacterium
AAGCTGAAGAACACAAGGACGATTTGGCTGCATTAATGATTACCTACCCATCGACACACGGTGTTTTTGAGGCTTCGGTGGTTGAGGTTTGTGAACTTATTCATCATTTTGGCGGTCAGGTTTATATGGATGGAGCCAATATGAACGCGCAGGTAGTCATCACCAATCCGGGCATTATTGGCGCCGATGTGTGCCATTTAAATCTGCATAAAACTTTTGCCATACCACATGGTGGCGGTGGCCCGGGCGTTGGCCCCATTGCTGTTGCTGCACATTTGGTTGAATTTTTGCCATCGCACCCGGTTATGAATAACGGACACGTGGGCTTGCATGCAGTTTCGGCAGCTCCGTGGGGCAGTGCTTCGGTGTTACCCATTACTTATGGCTATATAAAAATGCTTGGTGGAGACGGTCTGCGCAAAGCAACCGAAGTAGCCATCCTGAATGCCAACTACATTGCTCATCATTTAAAGGACAATTACGGTATTTTATACACCGGACAAAACGGAAGGGTAGCGCACGAGATGATTCTCGAATGCCGCCATTTGAAACAAACATCGGGCATTAGCGAAATTGATATTGCCAAACGTTTGATGGATTACGGATTTCATGCACCAACACTGTCGTTTCCTGTTCATGGAACCTTAATGGTTGAACCAACCGAAAGCGAATCGAAGCGCGAACTCGACCGCTTTATTGAAACCATGAACAGTATTTTTGCCGAAATTAAAGAGGTTGAAAGTGGTGCAGCCGATAAAACCGATAATGTTTTGAAAAATGCGCCGCACACGCAGGACATGATTGTGGTTGACGAATGGGAACATGCTTATCCTCGTACAAAAGCTGCTTTCCCTTTACAATGGATTTGCGAGAACAAATTCTGGCCATTTGTAACCCGTATCGACGATGCTTATGGCGACCGAAACTTGGTATGTGTTTGTCCGCCAATCGAAAATTACCAATAAACTTTTGATTTTTTTATTCTAACTATTAATTATATGAAGTACAGAAAATTCGGACGAACCGGATTCGAAATATCCGAAATCAGTTTGGGAACCTGGCAGGTAGGTGGAAAATGGGGGGCCCCGTTCGATCACGCCAATGCCGATAGAATACTGAATGCTGCTGTTGATAATGGTATAAATTTTATTGATACAGCCGATGTTTATGGCGACGGGGGAGGCGAGAGCGAACAAGCTGTTGGTAGGCTGGTTCGCAGCCGTTCAGAACAAATTTATGTGGCAAGCAAGTGCGGACGCCGTTTAAACCCGCATGTTAACGAAAGCTATACTCCGCAGGCCCTGCGCGGTTTTGTTGAGGCCAGCCTTAAAAATATGGGCATCGAAACTATCGATCTTATTCAATTGCATTGCCCGCCAACGCAAGTTTATTACCGTCCCGAAATTTTTGCCGAATTCGACAAGCTGATTGCCGAAGGTAAAATTCGTAAACTGGGCGTTAGTGTCGAAAAGGTTGAAGAGGCATTAAAAGCCATTGAATATGAAAATGTTGATACTGTTCAAATTATTTTTAACATGTTTAGGCAACGGCCTGCCGAATTGTTTTTTGAACAGGTTAAAAAACGCAACATTGGAGTTATTGCCCGTGTACCCTTAGCCAGTGGTTTGTTAAGCGGAAAATTTAACAAGCAAACAAGCTTTTTACCGGGCGATCACCGTACGTTTAACCGTAATGGAGAAGCTTTCGATAAAGGCGAAACCTTTTCGGGAATTGACTACAACACCGGTGTTGATGCTGTTGA
>DAOSWJ010000211.1:0-6064 GCA_035380005.1 Prolixibacteraceae bacterium
GGTGAAAAATCCAAAGTTGCTTGTTGTTGTCACAAAAAATGTTTTCGATATTGCTTAATGGCAGGCTTTTGTAAATTTGGTTAATTTGGCTGCCCGAGATAAATTTCTCGGTGGTAGGGTCGAAAATGGCTAAGCCCGATCCGGTATTCAACCAAATTCTACCATGCTGATCTTCGTATATTTCGTTAATGTTGTTGTCGGGTAACGAGAATTCATCGTTGTTCGATTTGCGAAATACTTTTACTGAATAGCCGTCGAAACGGTTCAATCCATTAACTGTTCCAACCCAAATAAAGCCATTACTGTCCTCATAAATTGTTTTAACCTGGTTGTTTGTTAGTCCGCTGTTAATGTCGAGATGCTTGAATTGCATGTCGTTAGCCCAACTTACGAAACATGTAAATATTAGTAAAATTGTTATGTTGAAACTGTATTTTTTCATTGGGTTGTAAAGATAATCGACAGATTTTAAAATACGTGTTTAAATTATGAAATCAAATCTATTTTTATGCGATTGAACTTATAACCATCGTTTTCTCCTGAAAAACCAAAGCATGAGTAATGCTAAAATAATCATTACCCCCCACATAATAAAGTAGCTGTATCGGTAATGCAGTTCAGGTAAATAATCGAAGTTGGTGCCATAAATACCTGCTATAAAAGTGAGAGGGATAAATATGGCAGCAAAAATTGTAAGCACCTTCATAACATCGTTGGCGCTGTTGTTAATATTTGTGTTGTACATGTTCAGTTGGTCGCCTGTCATGGTATGGTATATTTCAACGGTTTCGAGTGTTTGGGTAATCAAATCGTCGAGGTTATTGAAAAAAGGATCGTTGCTTGAGTTAATTAGCTCTGTTTCAATATTCTTTAGTTGTGTGCTTACCTCCTTTGCAGGTCGGATGGCTTTGCGTAGGTAACTGATTTCGATTTTGTGCCGGTATATATTGTTTACAATTTCTTTGTTGTGATTTTTTAAAATATTTGCTTCTTCGGCTTCAATTTTTTCACCAAGCAAACCTACGCAAAGCATGTAATTGTCGGCAATGGTGTCAAATAACCTATAAAAAAGATAATCGGGGGTGCTGCCCCTGAGCCGTCCAATGTTTTGTCGTAAACGATTTCTGATGGGTTCAAAAAAATCGCCAACTTTTTCCTGAAAGCTGATCAGGTAATTTTTGCTTAACACTAGTGTTATGTGTTCGGCCGAAATGCGGTTTTCTTGTTCGTTGTACGACATCATTTTCAGGAAAACAATCAGGTTGTTGCCATCTTCAACCATTTTTGGACGTTGGTCGGTATTCACTATATCGTCGAGCACCAAAGGCGAAAGGCCAAAATGTTGTCCAAATTTTTCAATTACAGTTTTATCGTGTAAGCCATCAATATTCAGCCAGTTTACCGAGTCGGTTTTGAATGAATTTATTGCTTGATTGATATCGTCGTGTTCCGTTTCGGAAATATTTTGGGCGTTGTAACTCATTAGCCTGATGCGTACATTCTCCATTTTTTGCTTGCCAACAAAATGTATTTCACCCGGCGATTTGCCCATTAATAATTTTCTGTTTTTTAAAAAACGTGCCATTTTTTTTTGTTTTAACTGATGTCTTTCTGGTCGTGAGCATTTACAAACAAAATAGAGCCAATTTCGTCGTAACCTGAAAATAGGCTTTCTTTTTCGTGCTTAAGTGTTTCTTCCAAGAATCCTATAATAGTGAGCCCTGCATATTTCGAATTTTGATTGATGATGCTTTTTGTTGAAACGTTTTCCTGTAAAGGAATAATATTAATGTTTTTTGAACTGATAGGCAAACGCCCCGAAACAACCATTTCTTCGAGGTTTACCTTTTCGGTGTTTACTTTACTTTCATCGCAAATGCTGAAAATATTGATGCTCGATTTTTTCCACTCAGGGTGCCCCAAAATAATGAAGCTTAGCAATATCATAAGGTTTGCATTGTCGTAATCGCCCGATTTAATCCAAACATGAATACCGTTTTTAAAGTTGATAGGTATGTTCGAGCAGGCAAAAAAACAAACATCGAAACAACCTGCGTTAATTAAAGCGAAATTATCAATTATGTTGTTGAGGTTTTTGCCGGTTTCTTTGTCGAAATCGAGAATTACCATATTGTTTTCCATGCCCGAAATACCTGGTAGCTGAATAGCTTGTGCAATGGCCGAAGTGTACGATGGCGAAATGAGCGAGTCGATGTATACATGGTCTTCAACGCCTTTGTGAATTTCTTTTATTTTGATGATTTCTTCGTTGGCTAAATTTTTGTTTGCTTTTGAGTAATAGCCTAAAATAAGGTGCAGATAGGTTCCAAACCCATATCGGTACGAAATCCAGTCGAGCAGCTTTATCGTGTCGAAACGCTCAAAGGTGTCCTGCGAAATACAAATGGCACTTGGCCGCCATTCTTTGTTGGCCCCAGCTTTTTGTTGCTTTTGAACAAACATGTGCAAATTTCGGTTGAGCTGAAAAACCGTGTTGGCAAATAGTGCTTCAAAACCTTTGCGTTCTTTGTTTTTGTACGACAGGTAAATGTACAAAACGGCCATAACCAGAAACGACATAAATGCATATCCGGTACTTATTTTGAACATTACCCAAACTGCAACAAGAAAGCCAGTTAGTGAAATAAACCATTTCGATTTAAATGAAGGCCGGTACGAAGGCGATGATCCAAAATGGTTTAAAAAAGAAATGAGGCATATCGATCCGTAAGTGACCATGAAAAACATCGAAATGATTTGTGCAACGGCATCAACATCGCCCATAATTACAAAAACCATTGCAATTATTGAGGTAACAAGAGTGGCATTTACCGGTTCACTGTTTTTTTCGGCAGACAGCCACAGATTGATGCGTTGTACTGGAAACGTTTTGTCTTTTGCTAATGCCTGCAAAGTGCGCGGTGCAACCAGTATGGAGCCTAAAGCCGACGACATGGTCGATGCAGCCAATCCCAAGGGTATTATTGCAACCCCGGCAATGGCTATATTGGCCATTATCAATTGGTTTTCGACAAGCTGTTCGGGCGATGCCGAAATAGCCAGTTTGTAGCTGATGAAAAAATAAATAATTAGACCCGAGAAGGTTGCCAATGTAGTGCCCAGCGGAATTGATTTCGACGGGTTTTTAAGGTCGCCCGAAAGGCCAACGCCTGCAGTCATGCCTGTGAAGGCTGGAAACACAATGGCAAAAACCAAAAAGAAACTGTCGGCATTGCGGAATTCAAGGTTGCTGAAACTTACCATGCCTTCGGCGGCAAATTCGGTTTTGCCCAAAAAAAACAAAACTATTGAAATGAACAAAATTGCAACTACCCAGTAAAGCAGTTTTACCCCAAGCGACGCCCCTTTTTTGAAAATAATCACAGCTAATGCTGCCATTACCGGAATGCTTATTACCTGCCGGGGCAGTTCAAAACCATATTTCGAAAGCACCCAGTTGAATAAAAATTCGAACGATTCGGTGAAGGCAATTACATAAAATGCAACGCTGATGGCTTGCGATAAAAACAAGGTTATGCCAATTGTTGAACCAATATTCAGCCCAAACGAACGCGAAATAATAAAATACTCACCACCACCTTGAACGCGTTTATTGGTAGCCAACTCTGAAATTGCCATGGCAGTAGGTATGGTAACCAAATGTCCTAATAAGATAATTAGGATAACACCCCAGAATCCCATTGTTCCAACAGCAAAACCAAAGCGTAAGAACAAAATTGCTCCCAATATGGTCGATATTGCGGTAAAAAAAACCGGTGCGGTTCCAAAGCGTTTGTGAGTATCCATTCTATTTTAAATTATCGTCATATATAATCTTGTAAACATCGGTTCTTCGGTCTTTTAAGTTGCGAACTGCACCGTAGGTGTGCAGTTCCCTGAGCAGGTCGATGTCAACATCGGCTACTAATATCATTTCGGTGTTGGGTGTTGCTTCGGCTTTTATTCCATTTGCCGGAAACGAGAAATCGCAAGGGGTAAACACTACCGATTGTGCGTATTGTATATCCATGTTTTCGACCTTTGGAAGGTTGCCAACACTACCGGCGATGGCCACGTAACATTCGTTCTCGATGGCACGCGCCCTGGCACAGTAACGTACGCGGGAATACCCGTTTTGTGTATCGGTTAAAAATGGCACAAATAGAATGTTCATGCCCTTTTCGGCCATAATGCGTGGCAGTTCGGGGAATTCAACATCGTAGCAAATAAGAACGCCAATTGGGCCGCAATCGGTTTCAATTACTTCAACACTATTGCCGCCGGTTAAACCCCAGAATTTGCGTTCATCGGGGGTTATGTGCACTTTTGTGTAGGTGTCGTAAGTGCCGTTGCGGTGGCACACATAACCAACATTGTAGAGGTTGTTTTCGGGCGAAAGGTAAGGCATGCTGCCGGTTATGATGTTTACATTGTACGAAACCGCCAATTGTTGAAATTTTTCACGTATTTGGTCGGTATATTCGGCCAGTTTGCGTATGGCTTCGGCTTCGTTCAGGTGGTTGTAGCGGGCCATTAAGGGAGCATTAAAAAATTCGGGAAACAGCGCAAAATCGCTTTTGTAGCTCGAAACCGCATCGACAAAAAATTCGGCTTGTTCAAAAAGCCCTTCAATGTCCTGATACGATCGCATTTGCCATTGTATTAGCCCCAACCGAACAATCGATTTGCTAACCGATATTATTGAGGGTTTCTTTTCGTAGTAAATATTGTCCCATTGCAACAACACAGCATAATCTTCCGATTCGGTATCGCCGGGCAGGTAGTTTTTTAGCACCTTTTTAACGTGAAAATCGTTCGAAAGCTGGAAGTTAAGTGTTGGATCGTGTATTTCGCGGCTCTTTACTTTCTCGATGTATTGTTTTGGCGAAAGCTTGTCGGAATATTTGTGGTACATGGGTATGCGCCCTCCAAAAACAATTGCTTTAAGGTTAAGGTTTTCGCACAGCTCTTTGCGGGCATCGTATAGCCTTCGCCCCAAGCGTAGTCCCCTGAAATCGGGTTCAATGAACACTTCAATGCCGTACAAAACATCACCGGTTGAAGAATGTGTGCTAAAAGTATAATTGCCGGTTATTTGTTTGAATGTATGCGAGTCGCCAAAATGATTGTATTTTACTATGATCGAAAGGGCCGAACCAACAATACGGCCATCAACCAAAATAGCAATTTGCCCTTCGGGGAAAATTTTGAGTAGTTTCTCGATACTTTCTTTTTTCCAAAAGGAACCTTCCCAATTTTCGTATGCTGCTATCATCGATTTTTTTAGTCCTTGGTAATCTTGTAATGTTAAGTGTCTGAGTTCAATTTTTCCTATTTCTTCCATAAATTTCTTTTTTACATTATAATTTTTCGGCAATTCACCTTTTAAAGCAGCTAATTGACCGATTGCAACCAAACATTAAGAATGCTGTCGTTTAATTTAGCCTTTGAAAGTACAAGATTTTTAGCCATAAAATACAAACTTTATAATCATGAAAAATTACATCATTGAAAAAGATTATTTTAGCTTTCAACAACCTCCTTATTGTTTATTACACGATAACTCAAAAGTAAACAATTTTTATCAAGTGCTCGACGAATTTGCAATCCAAATATTAAAAGAAGGAGTTGAGCGTTTTGGCAGCATAATCGATAAGTTTCAATTGTCGCAAGCGTATTTATACAGTGAATTCGATTTGGCTCCTGGCGAATGTATGCTCGACCTGCTTATTTTAGGTACACTATGGAATCAATATAATGGCCGATGGGGTAAAAACATCGAAATGAAGGCAAAAGTTCTGAATAATTTGTATGTTTTACGCAAAAGAAACCCTCGAATTAAATCTTTTGTAGATCGGGTAAGGGGAAAAATGTCGTACATGATGTTGCATACCAACAAACGCGCTTTGGAAGCCAACATCAATATTGCCAAGCTCGAAAAGCTTTGTTGGTGGTTGTCGGCAACAAATGAGTTTAATGAAGAAGTTAAACGAATCGAAATATGGTTAAGTTTTTTCAAGAAATTACCTGAACGTAAAGTTGACAGTATTTTGTGGCAAGTGCT
>DAOSWJ010000212.1:0-6064 GCA_035380005.1 Prolixibacteraceae bacterium
CGAATTGTATAACCCTAAGGGGCAAATGGTTAACCGAATGGTTTCGCAACGCGACCACAAAAATATTTACCCGGTATTTTTTCAAACCCAAACTACCGATATCACCGGTAACTGGTTGCTTTTGGCCAAAATTGGTCCTGTACAATTCTCAAAATCGATACGTATAGAAACCATTAAGCCCAACCGCTTGAAAGTGAATTTTGGATTTACCGACGAGCAATTGTTATCGGGCAAAACATCGCAAGCTACACTTGTTGCCCAATGGTTGCACGGAGCCAATGCAGGAGCGCTTAAAGCCAAAGTGGATGTAAATTTTGTTCCTGTAAAACCCACCTTCGAAAACTATAAAGATTTTGATTTTTCAACACCCTACGAAAAATTTTATGGCGAAGAAAAAACCATTTTCGACGGGCAATTAAACGAACAAGGCAAAGCAACAATCAATTTCAAATACACCCCAAACGCCGAAGCTACAGGCTTTTTACGTGCCAATTTCGTAAGTAAGGTATTTGAACCGGGCGGCGATTTCAGCACTAACCAAATGGCCATGCCTTTTTCGCCTTTTACCGATTACGTGGGCTTAAAAATTGATTGGGCCTACAAAAATTGGAACAAACTTGATAACGACCGCGATAACGAAATTCAATTGGTAACTGTTGACGAAACAGGTAAGCCCATAAATTTGAATTCGGTAGAAGTTAAGCTTTACGAACTGAGCTATCGCTGGTGGTACAACGGTAACCACGAAAACCTTGCATCGTATGCAGGAAGCACCTACCACAAACCGGTTTTTTCAACAAAAGTTTCAAGTCAAAACGGAAAAGCAAGCTTCAGTATTAAAAAAGACGAAGAACGTTGGGGCAGGCATTTGCTGCTGGTAACATCGCCCAATGGCCACACAGCCGGGCAGGTTATTTACTTTGGTTCGTCGTGGGGAAGCAACCAGCACAAAGGAGGAGCCGAAATGCTTGCCATAGTTACCGAAACCGATAAATACAAAGTAAACGACGAAATAAAAATCAGCTTTCCGGCCAATAAAGAAGCACGTGCGTTGGTAACCATCGAAAACGGGAGCAGCGTACTTGCCCATGAGTGGCTCAATAATTTGGACAATTTTAACCATTACACTTTTACCGCTACCCCACAAATGGCACCCAATATTTATGTTCACATTACACTTATTCAGCCTCACAATCAAAGCATTAACGATTTGCCAATAAGGCTTTACGGCGTTGTACCGATAATGGTTGAAGACCCGGCCACCCGCTTAGAGCCAGTAATTGACCAGCCCGATGAAGTAAGACCATTAAAAAGCTTCAATATTAAAGTGAGCGAAGCCAACAAACAAGCCATGGACTATGTATTGGCCATTGTTGACGAGGGCTTGCTCGACCTCACCAATTTTAAAACACCCGACCCCTGGAAAGCCTTCTTTGCACGCGAAGCTTTGGGAATAAACACTTACGATTTGTACAACTACGTAATGGGTTCATGGGGCACAAGGCTCGAAAGCATGTACGCAGTTGGAGGTAGCGACATCAACATCGACAACTCGAAAAAGCAAGCCGAAAGGTTTAAACCTGTTGTGAAAGTGCTTGGGCCATTCCATATCGATGCGCGCCAAAAGGCAAACCACCAAATTACACTTCCACAATATGTTGGAAGCGTTCGCACCATGGTTATTGCAGCCCAAAACGGCCAATACGGCAACGCCGAAAAAACATTGCCCGTTCGCGAACCGCTTATGGTTCTGGCTACGCTTCCGCGTGTGCTTTCGCCCGGCGAAATTGTTGACCTGCCTGTTAGTGTTTTCGCTATGAAGAAAAATATTGATAAAGTTAAAGTGAGCATTGAAACCAATAACTTGCTCACCCCATTAGATGAAACCGAGCAAACGGTCCACTTCGATGAAATGGGCGAAAAAACCATCTTTTTTAAACTAAAGGTGAATGAAAAAATTGGTGTTGCCCATTGCAAAATAAGTGCACTCTCGGGAAAAGAAGAAGCATTCAACGAAATTGAACTCGACATACGCACGCCAAACCCGCCAATGACCAAAACCCAATTCAAAGTTTTGCAAGCAGGCGAAAAATGGGAGCACACTATTGCTCCATTCGGCGTGTCGGGAACCAACTCGGCACAAGTCGAAATTTCAAGCATACCACCCCTTAATTTGGGCGAAAGGCTCAACTACCTCATTGCTTATCCGCATGGTTGCCTCGAGCAAATTACTTCGGCAGTTTTTCCACAACTTTATTTGCCCGCATTATTCGATTTAAACAATGATGAAAGTGAAAATATTGCACAAAACGTTGCTGCCGGAATTGAAAAAATTCAACGTTATCAAAACAATAACGGTGCATTTACTTACTGGCCCGGTGCTTTAAACGTTCATAACTGGAGCAGTTATTATGCATCGTTCTTTTTGGTCGAAGCAGCCAAAAAGGGATACATGGTTCCACGCAACCTCGAAAACAATTTTATGGCAAACCTACGCAATCAGGTAAGCGAATATTCTACAAAAAATGCTTCATTTCACATGGAACAGGCTTTCGGGCTTTATGTATTATCGTTAGCCGGTGAGCCCAATGTTTCGGCTATGAACCGTCTGCGGGCAACAAGCAACATGAACAACCAAACCAAATGGTTGCTTGCAGCTGCCTACGCCCATGCCGGTATGAAAGAAGCAGCCTATCAAATGATCGACGTAAGGAACATGTCGCCCGACGAACCACAACATCAATACTTTGGTTCGAATTTGCGCAACGAAAGCATTATGCTACTCACTCTAAATGCACTCAACGATAAAGAAAATGCTTTTCAATTGGCTCAGAAAATTTCGGAACAGCTTTCGTCAAATCAATGGTACAGCACACAAAGCACAGCCTTTGCACTGGTTGCCTTAAGTAATTTTGCAGCTGGCAATAACAGTGTTAAGGAACTTGATTTTGTGCTTAGCCAGAACGGTAAAAGCACTGCCCGAAAAAGCAATAAATCATTCGATATGGTGAAATACGAAAACCTTAACGAAGCCAAAAGCATCGGCATAGAGAACCGCTCGTCGGGAAACCTATTTGTAAGCATCAGCAATAGCGGCACACCAGCCGAAACAGTAAAAACGGCCGAAATGAAAGGCTTGCGCTTAATTGTGAATTATATGAACCCCGAAGGCAAAGCCATTGATGTTGAGCAAATAAAACAAGGAAGCGATTTTACAGCAGCCCTGACCGTTATTAACCAAACCGGCATAGCTGTCGAGAACCTTGCGTTGAGCCAGCTCTTCCCAGCCGGTTGGGAAATAATTAACACCCGCTTACTGGGCAACGATATGCAACGCCAAAGCAGCTACGACTATCAGGATGTGCGCGACGACCGTGTTTTTACTTACTTTGCCTTAAAACCTTACGAAAGCAAAATTTTCTATGTAAAGCTGAATGCAACCTACAGCGGAACGTTTAAAGTACCTGCTACCAGTTGCGAAGCCATGTACAACAACAATTACAAAGCCAACACGGCAGGTTTTGAAACCAAAGTGCTTAAATGAAACGAGCAAGAATTGGAATAAAATATTTGGTCTTAATCATTGTTCCGATAGCGGGGTTTTTGCTTTTGCCTACGCCTAAAATTGAAAAGCCTGCTTCAACCGTTGTACTTTCGGCCGAAAACCAACTGTTGGGCGCACGCATTGCCTCCGATGGCCAATGGCGCTTTCCGCCTGTCGATTCATTGCCCGAAAACTACAAAACCGCATTGTTAGCTTTCGAAGATCGCTGGTTTTATTACCATTGGGGAATAAATCCGGTTTCAATATTAAGGGCAATAAAATTGAACATTAAACATGGCAAAGTGGTTAGCGGTGGCAGTACCATAAGCATGCAAGTTGCACGTCTTGGCCGCAACAACCCTCCCCGTAATGTATGGGGAAAATTTTACGAAATGCTGCTTGCCCTAAAGCTCGAGTTGTTCAAATCGAAGGAAGAAATACTGTGCACTTATGCCTCGGCAGCTCCTTTTGGCGGTAACGTTGTTGGTATCGAAGCAGCATCGTGGCGATATTTTGGTCGGCAAGCATACGATATTTCGTGGGCCGAAGCTGCTACACTTGCCGTTTTACCTAACTCGCCTTCGCTTATTTACCCCGGAAAAAACCAACAGTTATTAAAACAAAAACGCGACAAACTTCTGCACAAATTATTCATAACAAATAAAATAGACGCTATAACTTATGAGCTCTCGATAGCCGAGCAATTGCCTCAAAAACCCCTGCCCTTGCCAAATATTGCCTTGCATGTAAGCGAACAACTTGCCTTGCAGTTTCCCGCTCAACGTATTACCACTACCATCGAATATCAATGGCAACAGCACCTGAACCGCATCGTCGACCGGCACCATCAACTGCTAAGGCAAAACCATATCAACAACATGGCAGCTATGCTTATCGAAGTAAAAACAGGCAAAATATTGGCCTATGTTGGCAACACTGCTCACCCGCAAAACCTTTTCGAAAACCATGTTGATGTTGCAACAAGCCGGCGCAGCTCAGGAAGCATTTTAAAGCCCTTTTTATACGCTTCGATGCTTTGCAATGGCGAAATATTGCCAAATACGCTTATTAAGGATATACCGGTTAATTTTGCGGGTTATTCGCCAAAGAATTTCGACTTTAGTTACTCGGGCGCTGTACCGGCCAACAAAGCACTTGTAAAATCGTTGAATGTACCTGCCGTTGAAATGCTGCATCAATTTGGTGAAAAGCGTTTTTTGGATGTTTTGCGCCAAACAGGCTTTTCAACGTTTAATCAGTCGGCTTCGCACTACGGCCTGTCGCTAATATTGGGCGGTGCCGAAGTAACCTTGCTTGAACTGTCCGGAGCTTACGCATCGATGGCAAGGGTACTAAACCTTTACAACGCTACAGGAACCTACTCGCAAACCGATTATTTTGCACCAACATTTTTAGCAGAAAATGAAGTAGAACGGACCACACAAAATTCCGGATCATTGTTTTCGGCTGCATCTGTATGGTTTACTTTTGAAGCTTTGCGCGAGGTGTCGCGCCCCGAAGAACGTGCCGGTTGGTGGAATTTCAGCTCGTCGGGCAATGTAGCCTGGAAAACCGGTACCAGCTTTGGTTTTCGCGATGCATGGGCAGTGGGCATAACACCCTTGCATGTAGTGGCTGTATGGGCAGGCAATGCTACCGGCGAAGGCAGGGCTGGGCTCACCGGATCGAAAGCTGCCGGCCCTGTTCTTTTCGACGTGCTCGATTTGCTGCCAACCAATACATGGTTCGAAAAACCTGTTGATGAGCTTACTACCGCAAATATTTGCCCCCAAAGCGGGCATATTGCCTCAAACGATTGCCCCAATGCCATTGAAATGGAAATTCCTGTTTCGGGACTTAAAACCACTGCTTGCCCTTTTCACAAAACCATTCATTTATCGAGCGATAGTATTTGGCGGGTAAACGCATTGTGTTACCCGGTGGCACAAATGGTAAAGCGTGCTTATTTTGTGTTGCCACCTGCTATGGAATGGTACTACCGCAAAACCAATCCCGGCTACCAAACTTTGCCCCCAATGCACAAAAACTGCACTGCAACCGAAAAGATTAAAATGATTGAACTACTTTATCCGCGCAACACGCATAAGCTTTTTGTGCCCAACGAGATGGATGGTACGCGTGGCGAAATTGTTTTCGAAGCCGCCCATCGGCAAAATAATGCTAAACTATTTTGGTACCTCGATGAAAACTATTTGGGCGAGACACAACAAATACACCAAATGGGTATTTCGCCAACTGCCGGTAGCCATACCTTGCTAATAATCGACGAAGAAGGGAACAGCCTTGAAAGCAAACTTCGTATTGAATGAACAATAACAATTTAACAGTTGCTACTTACTGTCGCGTACAGCTTTCACTTCTTCAACAATTTTTTTTATTTCGTTATACAACTCTTTGTTTTGGTTCGCTTTCGAAATTGGATGCACAATTACGCGCTCGCTTTCGGGCAAATGGGCAATTGGTTGATCAAATCCTTTAATTTTTGTGTGCGTTTTCATA
>DAOSWJ010000213.1:0-6060 GCA_035380005.1 Prolixibacteraceae bacterium
CACCCTCGGTGGCAGGAGGTAGGTTGCTCAAGTAGAATGTTTGCGGAGAATCGTATTGATCGATATCGGAATAATGATTTAGGAAAGTGCTATTACTTAAAAGCACCAATTCATCTTCGCTCAAATCGGTTATTTCAATATTGCTTAGTTCGGGTGCTGTATTGATATAGTTGAAAACAACCCTGGCCGGCGAAAGTGCAAAGTTATATCCATCGTGAGCATTCCATTGAAACGAAAGTGTTCCATTGAATCCGTTTTCGGGGTAATATTCAAAAAGTGCATAATCGTCGTCTATTTGATCGCCTAAAACCAAGAAAGGGAAGGGGCCTGATAACGGGTTGCCGTTAAAATTAAGCGTTCCGATTGACGGTGACACATTACTCAAGACTACTAAGCTATCGAACTCGAAAGAGTTTACGAGCACGCTTCCCATGTGGTCGATAAAGAGCTGCCTGCCCACTCTGGCTGTTTCGTCTTCAGGTAAATCTATTACAATATCGACAGGCTTAGGTGGATCGGGTATTTCCAGCACCACTACAAAAACAGTTTCGGGAAAATCGGACCATCCAAAACCATCAAAAGCACTCCAAGTAAATTCGGTATTTCCATACCAATTGGAGATTGGAATAAACTCGAGTTTATTGATTTGGTCAACAGGAATTGCTGTACCGATGGTATAAGCCGAGCCATTAAACCTAAAAGAACCATTGTAAGCCCCGGTTTCGATCCTAATTGAAACCATTGATTGATCCGGGTCGGCTGCATCGAACCTATTTTCGAAGTCGGAGCGACGAAAAATGTAGTTTGAATTCATGACCAAAGTAATAGTGAGTGTATCAATTACCGGCGGGTTATTCAACACATCGAATAAAACTAGTGAGGTATCGGTACAATTGTGATCATCGGTTACAATTAAACGCACCGTGTTGTCGTCAACAATATTGTTATAGGCAATATTTTGCGGGTTTTGAACAGGTGAACTTATTGGCTGTCCGTTACCAAAATTCCAGCTCCAGTTGGAAATAGACTGTCCTGAATGCGGCACCGACTGATCGGTAAAATCAACAGTGCTGCCCCGGAATACGGGTTGCGGATCGTACCCGAAGGCAGCCTGAAGATTGTTGATTGCTACTGTGCGTGAGGTAGAATCAATACATAGTTTATCGTCGATAACAATGTGCGTTACCGTAACGTTGTTTCCTTTTAATGAATCGGCAAAAGCAAATTGACTGTTCGTTCCCGTTTTAAGGGCAGTTCCAAAGTCCCATTTATAATCGGATATTGTTCCATTACCGGCATTTGCCTTGCTGTAAAAATTAACATTTTGCCAGGCACAGGCCAGCGTATCCCTGTCGGAAGGGCCAATTTCGAAATCGGCACTTAAATCGGCATTACCATAAATATGGATGCTACTTTTTTTGGTTAATGTATCGCTACAACCCAAAGCATTATAAACAATTAATTGCGGACTATAAACCCCCATGTTTTGATAAGCAAACAAAGGATTTTGAGTACTTGACGAATCGAGAGAAGTTGTGCCGAAATGCCATTTCCATGCAGTAACATCGTAAAGCGGATCGACAGATACCGTTTGGTCGGTAAACTGAATGGGTACTCCACGGCAAATACTATCGTAATTGGTTGTGAAATTGGGAATTGGTGCAAGACTTGTATAAATACTATCGGGGTTAATATAAGTGTAATCGCCACAAACCTCGTCGGTAAGTATCACCCTTGGATATCGAAACCCTGTAGTATCGTACCTATATGTTGTTTCGAAATAATTTACAGAACCAGGTACTGTATCGCGTTTAACATTTCCGTCTCCAAAGTCCCAATTTATGTAGTTTACACTACTCATCTTGCTAACCGAAAAGAGCACCGGATTGGGGGCACAACCTAAAGTCTTATCAAAATTAAAATTACCAGAAGCTCCAGCGGCGGTAATGTAATTTGGCTTAATAACTCTTTTCTGACAAGCACCCTTAAAATTGATGGTTAACGACACCGTGTAACTCTTCGGAATTACGTAATAATTACGGGGCGAACTTTCGTTAGAGGTATTTCCATTACCAAAACTCCATGCATAAGACTCTACATCGTTTGGTTCAGCAACTGCCTCGAAATAGGCAAAACCCGGTGCACAACCTATGTTTTGGCTTAAAGCATTGAAATCGGCATCGGCATTAATCACCCTAATGTTTTTAGTTAAAGTTTTTGTGCAGCCATCTGCCACTTGGGCTGTTAGTGAAATAGTGTAATTGCCGGCTGCAACAAAATTATACGTTACAGGCGCTGTGTTGTTTGTAACTAAATCGGTAGTGCCATTGTTATCGAAATCCCACAAAAAACTTGAAATTTCGCCGGTTGAAGTATTTGTAATTTGAATATTACTGTTATTGCAAATAATACTGTCAACCAAATCAAAACCAACTTCAAAGGGAATAATTTTTATCAAATCGGTTTTAACAACTGTTGTCGAACAGTTATTCTCATCGGTTACTTTCAATGAAACTGAAAAGTTTGACTCATCGGTATAAGTATGTTCGGGGTTTGCAATATTTGAATTATCGCCATCTCCAAAATCCCACGCATAAACATTAAGCGCAGGATCAGCAGTATCGAACGAAGGTTTGCTTACTGAAGAGTTAAACTGCACATTTGTATTTCTGCAAACCATTAAAGGCGAATGGTTAAAATTCACAATAGGCCCACTGGCCTTTATCAAACCATTTTCAACAAATGTATAATCGCAACCACCGTTCACACTTGTAGCGATTAAACGCACAGCATACAAACCCGGTTTTGAATATGTAAAACTAATGGGAGCAGAAGATGAGGTTATTGAATCGATAACACCGTTATTATCAAAATCCCACATCAGTTGATCGATTTGATAGTTCGATGATAGCCTCGTTGAAATATTCTGGCTTAAAAGAACAGTAAGCGGGGCACATCCTTCGGTAACATCGGCGCTAATAATTCCGGTTGCATCGTCGAACGAATAAACATTCAATTGTACACTGTGTTGGTCGCTACAACCGGTGTTCGGATTTGAGACAGTAAGCGTAACATTAAAGTTCCCTGTTTCGGTATATTCATGTTGAGGTTCAAAATCGGTGCTCAATTCACCATCGCCAAAATCCCAACTGAAAGTGGTAGCCGGATCACTAAAAACACTGTTATTATCGAACGTTACAATGTAAGGCGGGTTTTCGCAAAACGATGTTTGCGATGGAGTAAAATTCGCCTCAGGTTCGTTTGCCTCAATACCTGTAAGCGTAAAAACTTCCGACTCGCAACCATACTGGCTGGCAACAACACTAAAATCGTAAACCCCTGCATGTTGAAACTGATATTGAAATGAGTAAGGCGAAGCTCCGGGTGCATCGATATTCTCAATTCCCGACGGAGTGTTAAATGATAGCAAATCGACACCCAAAGAATAATCGACATCTAACTGCAAACCACTTCCAAAACATTCACCCGGAGGCTGTACGGCTACCATACTGTTCACAAGCGGTTGATTTGCCAGCTGAACAGCATTTAATTGTGTTGTTGTATAGCTACAACCTGTGTTGGTGACAACCGTTACCGAAACATCGAAACTTCCGGGTGTTGAATAAGTATGCGAAACGTTTTGCCCGTTGGCATTTCCACTATCGCCAAAATCCCACGAATAAGATACAGCATTATCAAATTGCGAACTAAAATTTGCCGAAAAGTTTATTGCATCAGCACTTAAGCAGCCATACGCATTACCATCGATTGATATTTCGGCTTGAGGTTCGTTTAACTGAATGCTTTTTGCAATCGAACCAACACAACCCTCTTCGTTAACAACATCGAGTCGAATGGTGTAAGTTCCTTCGGCATTAAATGTATATTGAAACGATGAATTTGTGCCAATTAATGTGCTTCCACTTAAATTGACCAAATACCAACGTAACGAACTTATATTTTTATTTAGAAACGAAGCAGAAGTATTATTTAACGAAACAGTAAAAACCTTTGATGTACAATTGTATTGCGAGCTGAAATCGAAATCTGCATTAACTCGATCAATATTAACATCTTTGATACTTTCAATACGGCAACCATCGTTAAAATCAACGGCCAATTTAACAGGAAATGTTCCGGGTTCGGCAAGTGCTTTTGAAAATGAGTTTTCAGTTGCATCAATACTTCCATTATTGCCAAAATCCCAACTAAAATTTGTAGCTCCTGATGATGCAACAGCTGCCAACTCGAGAGTATCGTTTAAACAATAGGCACTGTTTATACTAAAATCTGCTGTATTTGATGAATTAAAATATACAGTATCGGTATATACATCCGATAGGCAGCCATGCTCAGAGCGTGTTTGAAGTTGAACCACATGTTTTCCAGGGCCAAGTAAAGCAAAATCATAGGATATTACGGGTAAATTATCAGGTAGGTTTGTACCATTAACCGACCAATAATAGTCACTCACATTGCCATCGTACAATTCCGACTTATCGGTAAAAGCAGTAACCGATGGAGCACAGTTATTGCTTTTTACGTATGTAAACGAAGTTTGAGGTTTTTCATAAACATGGAACAATTTATTGAAAACAGTTGAGCCACTACAACCATTCACATCTGTAACCCTAAGTATTGCATTGTAGTCGCCACCAACCAGACCATTTAAGTTAACCGAAGGCGAAAAAGTAAACTGCTCTGGTTGCTTTTCGAAAAAATACCAGTGATAGTATACAGGAGAACCACCTCTTGCGCTTCCGCCATAATTGAGCTGAGTATTTAAAGGTTCGCATCCTGTTGTAATATCAGTATCAATTTGTGGTGACGGTAAACTGTTAATTGTTATTATTTCGGTATGTTTTAATGCGGGATCGCCATTAATGGTTAAGCTAACCACGTAGCTACCTGGTGTATTATAAATAGCCTGTGGATTGACATCAGTAGATGTATTTCCATTTCCAAAATCCCAGTAGTACGACGAAGCTCCTTTCGATTTATTTTGAAAATTAACTTGTCGGAAATTACAACCTATTTGCGTATTTGAAGTGAAAGCAGCATAAGTTCCACTTTCATGTATCGTAATTCGAAATGAAATACTTCCGTTTAAACTACCATCAGAAGCTGTTACATTAATTGTAGCATTCCCTGTTGAACCCGGTGTTCCGCTAAATGTACGAGTAGTAGAATTGAAAGACAACCAAGCAGGCAAAGCACCTGTTGTATATGTTAATTGATCGTAATTCTGGTCTTTAAAAGCATTTACAGGAATGGTGTATGAAAAAGCTGAACCAACTTCGGCATGTTGATTTGAGATACCTAATTCGGGAACAGGTGGAAGATTTTGCGCATTAACATATCCAGCCCATAACAACAGGTTGAAAACCAGAACCAGCCACCCGATTTTTTTAAACCAGCTTACACTCACGCACAATGTCATTTTATTCATTTATAACAACTTAACTCATCATCCGCAACACAAGTTAAATTGCTCCATGTAGTTTGTTACTAATCAAAACCACAAAATTCTTAATAATTAGCTAAAATATAAAAATATTACAAAGCGGTATAATATTTTAATAATTAATTGCTTTGGAGTTTAAAAATAATTTTCAAAGAAGAAATCTAAAGAAAATGAAAGTCCTATTTGGAGATGTTGGCGAGATGGAATAATGGATTATTGGAATATTGGAGTGTTGGGGTGATGGGGTGTTGGGATTATGGAATAATGGATGTCTTGTCCTGAAATAAGTTTACAGAAAAAGAAAAGGCAATTTAGGATTATGAGAACTTTGATCCTTGTAATACTGGGTGATTGGGAAACCTGGAACATAGAACCTATAATTTGAAACCTGTAACCTGTAATTTGGAACGTGAATCGGAGCGAAGCGCAGATCAACGAAGCGAAGCGTAGTTAAAAACCAGTAATTTTTGCTTCCACTTAACGGCCCCTAATTTTTTGACATAAAAAAACCCCGACTCTTTTGCAAGAACCGGGGTTTGGGTAAGTTGGCGGCGACCTACTCTCCCACATTGCTGCAGTACCATCGGCGCGGTAGG
>DAOSWJ010000214.1:0-6056 GCA_035380005.1 Prolixibacteraceae bacterium
GGATGTTTTTCCCCTCAACACTGAATACGGATGTCATTCCGATTTTTTTTCCAATTAATCCTGGCATTGTTTACTCTTTTTAATTATCAAACTTTGATTTCAACCTCAACACCGCTGGGTAACTCAAGTTTCATCAGCGCATCGATGGTTTTAGCTGTTGAGCTGTAAATATCGATCAACCTTTTGTATGAGCTGAGCTGATATTGGTCGCGTGATTTTTTGTTCACGAACGTTGAACGTAAAACGGTAAAGATACGTTTGTGGGTAGGAAGTGGAATTGGACCACTTACAACAGCACCTGTAGCTTTTACTGTTTTAACGATCTTCTCAGCCGACTTGTCAACTAAATTGTGATCGTAAGATTTCAGCTTAATTCTGATTTTTTGACTCATGATTCTTATGTATCAATATTATAATAAATCTACACGTCCTTTGGCCTCGGTCAACACTTCAATGGCAATGTTCTTTGGCACTTCTTCATAGTGCGAGAACTCCATCGACGATGTTGCACGGCCCGATGATAATGTACGTAACACGGTAACATATCCAAACTGCTCGGCAAGAGGTACTTTGGCTTTAATTACGCGTGCACCGCCTTTTGATTCCATTCCTTCAACTTGACCCCTACGACGGTTTAAGTCAGAAATAATGTCGCCCATGTATTCTTCAGGAGTAACAATTTCGGCTTTCATAATAGGTTCCAATAAGGTAGGTTGAGCTTTCGATGCTGCACTTTTAAATGCTTGTTTTGCACATATTTCGAACGAAAGCTGATCGGAGTCAACGGGGTGGAATGAACCGTCGATCAAGGTAACTTTAATAGCTTCAACGTTGTAACCGGCCAATGGGCCGTTCGACATTGCTTCTTTAAAACCTTTTTCGACAGATGGAATATATTCGCGTGGAATGTTACCGCCTTTAACAGCATCGATAAATTCGAGTCCGGTTTTGCCTTCGTCGGCTTTTTCCACTTTTACAATGATATCGGCAAATTTACCGCGACCACCAGTTTGTTTTTTGAATACTTCGCGTAACTGATGTGAACCCTTGATGGCTTCTTTGTATGCTACCTGTGGTTTACCTTGGTTACATTCTACTTTGAATTCGCGTTTCAAGCGGTCAACAATAATTTCGAGGTGAAGTTCACCCATACCACGGATTACGGTTTGGCCGGTTTCGTGGTCGGTGTTTACACGGAATGTTGGATCTTCCTCGGCCAATTTAGCCAAGCCCATACCCAATTTATCGAGATCTTTCTGTGTTTTTGGTTCAACTGCAATACCAATTACGGGTTCAGGGAACGACATCGATTCCATTACAAGTGGTTTGTTGATATCGCATAGTGTATCGCCTGTACGTGTATCTTTCAAACCTACAACTGCACAAATATCGCCTGCCTCGATTACTTCGCGGGGCTGTTGCTTATTGGAGTGCATTTGGTAAATACGCGAAATACGTTCTTTTTTGCGGGTACGTGGGTTTAAATAAGTACCACCGCTTTCGAGTTTTCCTGAGTAAACCCTAACGAAAGTTAAACGGCCTACATAAGGGTCGGTTGCAATTTTGAAAGCCAGAGCCGAAGTTGGTTCGTCAACATCGGGTTTGCGTGTAACTGTTTCGTCTTCATCGTCGATACTGCGTCCAATAAGTTCGCCTTTGTCGAGTGGGCTCGAAAGGTATGCGCAAATGGCATCCAACATGCGTTGTACACCTTTATTTTTAAATGAAGAACCGCAAAGTACAGGAATTATTGTTCCTGCAATAGTAGCTTTACGTACAACTTCTTTAAGCTCGTCAATAGTAATTGAATCAGGATCTTCGAAATAGCGTTCCATTAGGGCTTCGTCGTGCTCGGCACAAGCTTCCATTAATTTTTCGCGCCATTCGTCAACCACATCCTGTAAATTTGCAGGAATGTCCTGAACTTCGAACTGACCAATTTCGGTTACGTTATCGGGCCAAACAATTGCTTTCATTTCAATAAGGTCAACTACTCCCGAGAAAGTTTCTTCAGCTCCGATTGGGATTTGAAGCGGCATTGGGTTTGCACCCAATTTTTCTTTCATTTCGTTAACAACATTGAAAAAATCGGCACCTGAACGGTCCATTTTATTTACAAAACCGATACGTGGCACGCCATACTTTTCGGCTTGGCGCCACACAGTTTCCGACTGAGCTTCTACCCCACCAACGGCACAAAAAAGAGCAACAGCACCATCAAGAATACGTAACGAGCGTTCAACTTCAACAGTGAAGTCAACGTGTCCCGGAGTATCGATGATGTTGATTTTGTACTCTTCGTTTTTGTAGTTCCATTGAGTAGTAGTAGCAGCCGAAGTAATTGTGATACCACGTTCTTGCTCTTGTTCCATCCAGTCCATGGTAGCAGCTCCATCGTGTACTTCTCCAATACGGTGAGTTAAACCTGTGAAATACAAAATACGCTCGGAAGTTGTAGTTTTCCCGGCGTCGATGTGGGCCATAATCCCAATGTTCCTGGTGTATCTTAAGTCTCTTTTTGCCATTTTATATACCAACCTTAAACTAAATCATTCAATATTTTAACCAACTAAACCAACAAATTAAAAACGGAAATGAGCAAATGCACGGTTAGCATCGGCCATACGGTGAATTTCCTCTTTACGTTTGTATGCACCACCTTCTTCGTTAAACGCGGCCTGAATTTCGGCAGCCAGTTTTTCGCTCATTGAGCGACCGGCACGTTTACGCGAGAATAGTATCATGTTTTTAATTGAGATTGACAGTTTCCTGTCGGCACGGATTTCCATTGGAACTTGGAAGGTAGCACCACCAACGCGGCGACTTTTAACTTCCACTTGTGGAGTAATGTTTTCCAATGCTTTTTTCCAGATTTCGAGAGGTGAGAGCTCTTCGTTTTTAACTTTTTGCCCTACCATTTCAATTGCATCGTAAAAAACCGAATATGCAACTGTTTTTTTACCATCGACCATAAGGTCGTTTACAAAACGAGTAACTAAAACATCGTTAAACTTTGGATCTGGTAAAATGATCCGCTTCTTAGGTTTTGACTTCCTCATTTCTTAAAGATTGTGTTATCCAAATCGGCTGCTCAAGTAATCTTCAGTTCATCCTTGCGGAATCATTTACTCAACCAAACCACAACTTTAAATAACCATTTCAACACTATTTTTTAACTTTTGGACGTTTGGTACCGTATTTAGAACGGCGCTGGGTACGTCCCTCAACCCCAGCTGTATCCAATGCACCGCGCACAATGTGGTAACGTACACCCGGAAGGTCTTTTACACGACCACCACGAACCAATACGATCGAGTGTTCTTGCAAGTTGTGGCCTTCGCCCGGTATGTAGGCGTTCACCTCTTTTGTGTTAGTTAACCTTACCCTGGCTACTTTACGCATGGCCGAGTTTGGTTTCTTAGGAGTGGTGGTATAAACACGTACACATACTCCCCTGCGTTGCGGACAGGAATCAAGTGCTCTTGATTTGCTTTTTTCCTCAATCACTTGTCTTCCTTTTCTAACTAACTGTTGAATTGTAGGCATTATACTTCTGTTAAAATTTAATATTTTTAAATATCACAAAATACTGTTTTTCAAAGGAATGCAATACACCAACAATGCGTATTGGGTACAGTTCCCCCCAAAAACGGTTGGCAAAAGTACTAATTTTCAGCAAGAAAAAAACATTCCAGCTATTTTTTTTTGAAAAAAGTAGCCTTTACTTGCTGATTTATTTGATATTCGGATTTTGATGGTCAGTTTGACGCTGAATTATTCTTTTTGTACTGACTGGGCGACTGCCCGAATAGTTCTTTGAATTGTTTACTAAAATATCGGCTATCGGTAAAACCTATTTGGTAAGCTGCTTCGTTTACATTGTAGCCGTTAAGCAACATTTGTGCTGCAATTTTCAACTTTACCTGTCGCATTAACTCTATTGGACTTAGGCCTGTTAAGCTTTTAATTTTATTGTAGAAAACGGTTCGGCCAACACACGAATTTTCAACAAGCATGTTAATTGACAAATCGGGGTTGGCATAATTATCTTCAATGAACTTGATAACATTGGCCAAAAACTCTTGGTTTCGCGATGTTATTTTTATATCTGCTACTTCGATATTGGCTTTGTCGCGATATTTCATCAATATCAACTTGCGTTGCTGCAATATGGTGTTGATCATCGATTTAAGCACCGGCATATTGAAAGGTTTTAGCACATAGGCCTCAGCCCCCGATTCGATTCCCAAAATTTGGTCATCGACTCCTGATTTGGCTGTTAGCAAAATGACCGGTATATGGCAGGTGTCGAAATTTTGTTTTAACATGCGGGTCATTTCTATACCGTCAACATCGGGCATCATCACATCTGAAAGTATCAAATCGGGATTTATGCTTTGTGCAATTTCGAGCCCTTCGCGCCCATTTTTTGCAGTAATTACAGCATATTTTACCGACAACGATTCATTGATATAATTAAGAATTTGCAAGTTATCTTCAACCAGTAGAATAGTTTTCTTATTCGACGGATCTAAATTATACTCAACAGCTGTTTCGTCAGGTAATAAATCGATTGGCGATTGAGGTAATTTTGCTGAATTTAAAGTTGATGCGCTTTCGTTCGGATCATCGGTCAAAATTACATTGGCCAAATTATGAAAGTGTTCGGTTCCGGTTTTAAGTACAACAATAAATGTGCATCCTTTTGGCGGCTGACTTTCGATACGTATTTCGCCCCCATGCATTTTAACCAGCTCATTCGACAAATTCAAGCCGATACCTGTACCGCTTATTGCTCCGTTGCTACCGCTCAAAATTGAGTATCGGCTAAAAATATGCGGAATGTCTTTGTCCTTTATTCCGGGTCCACTATCCTTTACACTTAAGTAAACCTCGCCCAAATGTTCGTTGTAATCGATAGTAAGGGTAACTTGTTGACCGTGCGGCGTAAACTTAAAAGCATTCGATAAAATATTAAAAATAACTGAATCGATTTTATTCGGATCGACCCAAATTTTCTCAGGAACAGCTTTTACCAAAAACTTAAATTCGACCTGCATGTGATGAGCGTGAGGTGTGAAATTATCGAAAATGCTTTTGGCAAAGCTCACAATATCGAGCTGCTGAACCCGCAAAATCATTTTTTTGTTCTGTACCTTTCTGAAGTCAAGCAATTGATTGAGCAAATGCAACATGCGCTTGCCGTTTTTTTGCATTAACTCGAGTGTTGATCGATATTCAAAAGGAAACTTTTTATCGGCTAAAACATCCTCTATTGGTCCAAGAATGAGTGTAAGCGGTGTTCTGATTTCGTGCGATATATTGGTAAAAAACTGAAGTTTTAACTCATTTACCGCTTTTTCGACCTTTAACTCGTTACGATACGAGTTGACCCTGATCACTCCCCTGCTAACCAAATAAGTTGAAATAATAAAAAGAACCAGATAAACAATGTAGGCTGTGTTTGTTTGCCACCAGGGTGGTTTAATTATTATTGCGAGAGTAGTTTCATTATCGTCCCAGTTGCCATTCCATAAAGCAGCTTTTACTTTTAATTGGTATTTGCCGGGCTTAAGGTTGGTATAGGTGGCCTTACGCTGTGTACCAACATAGTTCCAGTTTTGATCGAAGTTTTCTAAATAATAGGCATATTGTGTTTTCGACTCGTCGAGAAAATTCATTGCCGAATATTCTACACTAAAACTCGACTGGTCGTGTTTAAGCACAATTTGCTCACTTGCAATAATTGATTGATACAAAGGCGAATTTGGCGTATTTACATCGATGTTTTTATTGAAAAGCTGAAACTGAGTGAATAACACTTCCGATATTAGTGTTCGGGGCTTAATGTTTTCGGGGCTAATAATTTCAATACCATCTATGCTGCCAAATACAATATTACCTTTACTTGTTAATAAACAAGTATTTTCAGAAAAACTATTGGTGCTTAAGTTGTTCGATTTATTATAATTATCGAAACTGTGTGTAATCGGGTTTAATCTCGAAAGTCCATTACCGGTGCTCAGCCAAATATGCTGCTGCCGATCCTCAACTAT
>DAOSWJ010000215.1:0-1200 GCA_035380005.1 Prolixibacteraceae bacterium
GCCTCGTCATTTTTTTTCTCTTTAAAAAGCTGCCCAATCTGTTTCGAAAGATTGTTCATTTCGGCTTTCAATTGATCAACTTTTGCCTGGGTTTCCCTGCGCTGAATATTTAACTGGTTAATTTGACCGACCAAAACAGTGGCATCAAAATTTTTCACTCTTAGCCTTTCAATTACAAATTCGGGCTGTTCCTGAATCAATTTCAGTGTTAACATTGCTTTCTGTTTAAAAATTAGACCTGCAAAAATAGTAAAAGCCTGCTCTCCAAATTAATTTATGGCTAAAATTATTGCCTGCTTCCAAAAACCTTCCTTAAAATTTCATTTACCCTTGCATCGGCATTTGTTCTGATAAGTTTCTCGCGCTCGGCAACTTTGAGGAATGCTCCATCGAGCGCTTTTTGTGTAACATAGGTATCGAGCTGGGTATTTACCGGCCTCACTTCGAGCAGCCTGCCTGCAATTGATGAGGCAAATGTATTCCACCTGCCGGTTACTTCGGTCCAGGTTTGCATGGCTGAAACATTGGCTACCATGGGTTTATCGAGCGATTTTTGCATAATTGGTTTATACAAATTCACCAATTGCTGATAGGTTTTATCGATTAAATATTGTGTTGCTGCATTATCGGCTCCATTCAAAATTGTCCATGCATCATCGATACTCATTGATAAAATAGCTTGTTTAAAAACCGGGGCAGCTTGTTTGGCTGCATCTTCGGCCGAGCGGTTTATTTGCATCTTAAGCTCTTCGATTTTGGTATCGATGCCGGGAATTTTTTTTGCATGTTCAACAATCACATCGGTTTCGGGCGGAAGGTTAATTCTTATGGCATTATCGAGATAATAACCGTTTACTTTGCTCAAATAAAACATCGATGAATCGACACCAACACGCAAAGCTTCTTTCAAACCTGTTGCTACATCGGTTGTGGTAAGGGGTTTATCGCTAACCATTATGTCGGAAGCTGTTTTGAGCAGCACATCGCACGAACTGCTTATAAAAAGTGCGAGTGCAAAAATTATTAACCTTAAGTGTTTCATGTTTAATTATTTTTGGTTCGACTAAAAAATTATCGGGCGAGCTTCTTCATTAACCATGCCATATTTTCGGCAAGTTGTCGCATGGTTTGCATTCCTTCGGTGTCGTTTTTTACATCGCCCGGGTTTTTGCCCATTGCAATGTTCCAGTAACTCGATCC
>DAOSWJ010000215.1:1300-3267 GCA_035380005.1 Prolixibacteraceae bacterium
AAATATTTCTTCAACAACAAGCGAAGTATTCCCATTTTTACGTGGGCTTCCGTTAAAAGCTACTAATTTGGTCATTTATAATAATTATAGATTTTCGTTTTTGAACCTGTCGAAAACGTACGAAATAATATTTGCGCCCATTTGCAAGGCCATTTGCCGAATATGTTCGGGATTTTTATGAACAGCATACGATTCCCACCCATCACCCAAATCGGTTTCATAGGTGTAAAAAACCACCAGCCTATCGTCGTAGAAAAGGCCAAAGCCCTGCGGTGCCTTGCCATCGTGCTCATGAATTTTTGGCAAACCATTTTCAAATTTGTAATGTTGCCTGTATATTGGATGATTTACCGATAGCTCAACAAATTCTTGATCGGGAAATACCTTTTTCATTTCGCGACGTATGTATGGATCCATTCCATAATTATCGTCGATATGCAAAAACCCTCCGGCCATTAAATAAGCACGCAACACCTCAACATCGTTATCAGAGAATAGCACGTTACCATGTCCGGTCATGTGCACAAACGGATAGTTAAAAATATCGTAGCTGCCAACCTCAACAGTTGCCGGAACCGGATCTATGTTAGTATTCAAATTACGGTTTACAAACTCAATTAAATTTGGCAACGAAGTAGGATTGCTATACCAGTCGCCGCCACCACCATATTTTAGCAGGGCAATACGGACAGTAGTTTCCTCTTGCGAATACAAAGCCGAACCAATCAATAACAATATGACTAAATAAAAATGCTTCATTCTAAATTTCGTTAACAACATTTACCGTTTGAACTGCAACAATGCCGGCAGTTTCGGTCCGTAAGCGGCTATTGCCAAGTGTAACTGCCTTAAAGCCGGCAGCAGTAGCCATTTCCACTTCCGAAATCGAAAAATCGCCCTCTGGCCCTATCAGCAATACCACACTTTTGTTTTTTTGCAATGAATTAAAAAGAAGAACTTTATCACCTTGCTGACAATGGGCAATAAACTTCTGTTGTTCGTTGCAATTATTAATAAACGTTTCAAAATTAGTTAAATTATTCAACTTGGGCAGATATGCTTTCAACGACTGTTTCATGGCCGAAACAATAACTTTTTCGAGCCTATCGGTTTTAATTTGTTTTCTTTCGGAATGCTCACAAAGCAAAGGTGTAATTTCATCAACACCAATTTCGGTTGCTTTTTCGAGAAACCATTCTAATCTGTCGATATTTTTGGTTGGTGCTATGGCAACATGAAGCTTATAGGCTCGCTTTTCAAATTGCTCGATTTTACTTTCAATTTCGACAATACACTTTTTTGGGTTAGCATCGATAATAATTGTTTGATACCAACCTCCCCTACCATCAACCAAAAATAAACCATCGCCTTTTTGATGCCGCAACACCCTTATACAATGCTTCGATTCGGCCTCGTCGAGGGTATATGTGTTACCCGAAATATTGGGCGTGAAAAAAATATTCATAATTACCTGTATAGCTTAGGGTAAAGGTGCAAATGCAAAATACCGCTACCCGGTTCAACTTCGGCCCATGTTTCAACATTAAAATCGAGCACAACGGTTGAACAAGTTGGCATGTGACCATCGTAATTAACACTCATGCGTTGCGCAACATAGTGCATAAACGGATTATGACCAAATACAAAAAGGGTATCAACATTGCGAGGCATTTTCTTTAACATATCAACAAATTCGCCTGTGGTCAGTTCAAAGTAAAGGTTGCGTTCCTCAATAATTTTCCCCGCATTAAAACCCAGTTTATTTGCAAAAATACGCGCCGTTGTTATCGCTCTGGTAGCACTACTCGAAATAATTGCATCGGGCAAAATTCCTCTTTTTTTCAAATCGGAAGCAATAATCCCGGCATCTTCAATTCCAACTGGCAAAAGCTCGCGTGTGTAATCACGTTCGTAATTTTCCTGTTCGGTTTTAGCATGCCTAATAATAGCTAAACGCTTCATATTCT
>DAOSWJ010000215.1:3367-4657 GCA_035380005.1 Prolixibacteraceae bacterium
TAATGAAACGTATAGGTTTGCTTTCGGACACACATGGCTTTATTGAGCCCAAGCTTTTCGACTTTTTTGCCGAATGCGATGAGATTTGGCATGCCGGTGATTTTGGCAACTTCGAAACACTTGAGCAACTGGCAGCATTCAAAACCTTACGTGGTGTCTATGGAAACATCGACGACCACAAAGTACGATCGGTTTTTAAAAAACACCTTAAATTCAGAATCGAAGGTGTAAAAGTATGGATAACACACATTGGCGGCTATCCGAACCATTACGACAAAAGCGTTAAACCATTGATTTTTAACGATCCACCAACACTTTTCATCAGCGGCCATTCTCATATTCTGAAAGTAATTTTCGACAAAAAAATTGGCACCCTTCATATAAATCCGGGTGCTGCCGGCAATCACGGTTTCCATAAAGTAAAAACATTATTGCGCTTCACTATCGATGGCGATAGAATTAAAGATTTAGAAATAATGGAAATACCACGCAAGGGCATCGACCCGCAAAATTTTTAATATTTTTGTTTATTAAATCATAATTCCGATGCCCAAGAAAATTCAACTACGACATATTTACCCTTTAATTTGGTATGCATTACTGATTTACGCATTGCTGACCCCTTCGGAAAAACTGCCCAAAATTATGCCCTTCGAACATTTCGACAAAGTAGTGCACTGGGGATTCTTTTTCGGTTTGAGCATTTTATTGATAGCCTCAATTTTGAAAAACAACAACTATGGCCGAAGTTATTTTTGGTCGGGCGTTATAACTTTAATTAGCGGAATTGCTTTCGAGCTTTTGCAAGAAGCTACAACAGCCTCTCGAACAGGCAGCATAAGCGATGCATTAGCAAATACCCTTGGCATGTTTTGCGGCATATTATGCTACCAAATGTTAATACGAAACAAATGGATCGAACATAAAATATTCAGGATATAACCTTATGAGCAACATTAAAATACATATTATTGAAGCCGGCACTTTTTTGTGCGATGGCGGAGGAATTTTCGGAGGAGTGCCCAAGCTGCTTTGGAGCCGGCATGTTAAAGCCGACGAACGCAACCTGATCAGACTTTCGATGCGTTGCCTGTTGGTTGAAAATGGCACTCAAAAAATATTAATTGAAACAGGAGCAGGAACCAAACTGAACAAGAAATTCATTGAAAACAACGGCATCGAAAATCCCGATCAATTGATTGATTCACTCGCCGAGGCCGGCTTCTCACCCAACGACATTAACGCTGTTATACATACCCATTTGCATTGGGACCATTGCGGTGGCGGAAC
>DAOSWJ010000215.1:4757-6013 GCA_035380005.1 Prolixibacteraceae bacterium
ATACGTAAACGATTTGGCGCCAATGCTGGCCAATGTACCTTTAAAATGGATTGCAGCCTACGACCTTTTTCCGGTTACTGCAATGAAAGAAAAAGAAGAATTTTTTAAAGAAGCCTTCGAGAACAACTATCTGCTTTTCTTCGAGCACGATCCGCTTTACGAATGCTGTACCTTAAATTGGGACGAACGAAAAGGCCCCTTGCCCGATAAAAAAGGAAAGCTCGATTCATTTTTACAACAATAATATCAGATGGAACCCGATTTTTTCGATAAAGTTTACCAAATTGTTAAGCAAATTCCCCCGGGAAGAGTTACCAGTTACGGAACAATTGCACGCTATTTGGGCAGCGCACGTTCGTCTCGTATGGTAGGTTGGGCAATGAATGCCTCACACACCCATGCGGAATGGATTCCGGCACATCGGGTTGTAAACCGCAACGGATTGCTTACAGGGAAAAAGTTCTTTGGAGGCGAAAACACCATGCAAGAATTACTTGAAAGCGAAGGCGTTATTATTGAAGACGATCAGATTGTCAATTTTGAAAAACATTTATGGGATCCTAACATTGAACTAAAATAAAGCTTGTTTTAAAAAAACAGATATTTCCATCCTCATTTATTTCATTTTTGTACTTTTGCCCAAAAATTTTACGTTATGGTTATTCAACCCAAAGACATTAACGAGGCATTGCGTAGTGTAACAATGCCCGGTTCGAACGAGAACATTGTTGATCTCGACATGGTGCAAGGAATTCGCATCGAAGGAAAAAAAGTAAGCTTCACTTTAGTATTTCAACGATCAAACGATCCCAATATACCTATTGTAAAATCGCTATGTGTTCAGGCCATTTGGAAAAACCTGGGCCGCGATGTTGAAATAGCAGGCAATATTACAGCCCGCTCGGTTCACGACATGCAACGACCAATTTTACCCGGCGTAAAAAACATAATTGCAGTTGCCTCGGGCAAAGGTGGCGTAGGAAAATCGACTGTTGCAACAAACCTTGCAGTTGCTTTAGCGCAAACAGGCGCATCGGTTGGCCTTATCGACGCCGATATTTTTGGACCATCTATCCCAATAATGTTTGGTGAGAAAATGGCACGCCCTCAAGGTGAGAAAGTTGATGGGCGCGACATGATTTTGCCCATTGAAAAATTCGGGGTAAAAATACTTTCAATTGGCTTTTTTGTAAACCCCAACGATGCTTTGGTTTGGCGTGGCCCTATGGCTTCAAATGCGCTCAAACAGCTTATTT
>DAOSWJ010000216.1:0-5969 GCA_035380005.1 Prolixibacteraceae bacterium
GCAAACTGCAAGCCATCTTCATTGGGCATGTTTATATCCAGGAAAAGCACATCGGGCTTCTGCCTTCTAATTACAACTAAAGCAAATTGGGTATCGCTTAAGCTTTCAACAACTTCAATTTTACCCGAAATTTCGAGATACTTTTGCAGAATTTGCCTCGCAGCTTTATCGTCATCAATTATACAAGCTTTAAGTTTATGTTCCATAGCTAAACACTATAAAATATTGATATTGTGAAGATTATTTATATTTACCCTGCTAATTTTAAACAGCTTCAACTCATCATTTACAACGAGCTCGCATGTTTCGGTCCGTTTATCGATTTGCTTTAGGAACCTTAAATTTATTAAGACCGAACGATTGATACGTACAAAAGGGAAATCGGCTAAAAGTTTTTCTATACGCCCCAGATAATATCCCGACAATTCGCTTTCTCCGTTATTGAAATACAAATTTGTATATGCACCATCGGCCATACAATAGGCCAAACTATCGATATTGACCAAACGGTAACCATTTGCCAAACCAAGTTGAATTTTTACGCTTTCATTATTAACAATCGGGGGGGCTGTTTGATTCTGATTGAAACTATCAACTGCGTTTTTAATACATTCTGAAAATTGCTGTAAACTAAATGGTTCAACCAAAATATCGAAAACTTTGCATTTAATTGCCTGAAGGGCATGTTTATCGTCGGTAGCAATAATAATAACCGGAATGTTAGGTTTAACTTTCTTAACTAAGCTTGCCAGTTCATATCCACTTCGAAACGATAATGTTTCGGAGCAAACAATAACATCGCCCCCTTTATCAAAAAGGGTAAAAAATGCATCTTCGGCATTCGAACAATCAAAAATCTGACTGTTGGCAACCGATTGTTCAATATAAAGCCGATACTTATTACGTGTTTGATCGATGCTGTCAACTACTAAAAAATCCATATTGGGGTAAATAAATTTATACAGCAATATATAGATTACTGTAAATAAAAACAAGCCATTATGTTTTACAGGAAAAAAACAGCAATGCCGGCAACGGCAAATACAGCACCAAACACTTCAACAACAGTCAGTTTCTCTTTTAACAGCAAATGCGAAGGAACAAGAATAAAAACAGGCACTGTAGCCATAAGGGTTGATGCAATACCCACCGAGGTAAATTTAAATGCAACCATACCAAGCGAAACGCCTAAAAAGGGACCAAAAAATGAACCCAACACCAATGCTTTTGAAGCTTTTCTATCGCTAAGCCCTTTTGAAACTACCGGCCAACGCTTCATTAAGCTAATCATAATTGCAAAACCAATTATACCGGTTATTACTCGTATTTGCGACGAAGCAAAGGGGTCGTAATCGCCCATACCAATTTTACTGAATACAGCACCAACACCCTGCCCCACAGCGCCTAAAAAGGCAAAAACGATTCCCTTAACCGGGTAACGGTTTTTCTTCACACCGTTTTCGACATCCTTTTTCATAATAACCATCGAAACACCGGCAATAACCAAAAGCATGCCCAGGGTATTCATCAGCGTAAAACGCTCCCCCATCATGAACCAACCCAATATTGCAGCAACTGGCGGTGCCAAAGTCATTATTAGCATCGATATTTTTGAACTGATGAATTCGTACGATTTAAAAAGGAAAAAATCACCAATCACAAAACCAATCAGACCCGAAATGCTGAGATAAATCCAGGCTTTCAAGGGAGCATCGAGCGGTAGCCACTGCCCCAAAAATATTTTTGAATAAACAAGATAAAATAAAAAGGCGAAAATCAACCTGATAAGGTTTACCGATACCGAGCCAATACGGCGCGAGGCAACCTGAAAGCTCATAGCTGTAACAGTCCAACAAACAGCTGTTGCCAGGCCTGCTATTTCGCCTGTATAATTCATGCTTTACGTTTGAGGGCAAGTACAACCAATACAATTCCGCCCAAAACAAACGGAATACTTAACCATTGCCCCATATTCAATGCCATGCCTGCTTCAAAAGCTTCCTGATCTTCTTTAATAAATTCAATAAAGAAACGGGCAATGAAAACCATTATAAAAAACACACCGGTTAAAAACCCCGTTTTCGATTTTACATTGGTTTTCCAATAAAACCACTGCATGGCAATAAATGTAATTAAATATGCTAGCGCTTCGTATAACTGTGTGGGATGCTTTGCTACTGTTTCGCCATTGCGCTCGAAAATAAAACCCCAAGGCAGCGATGTTTGAATACCATATATTTCGGAGTTGAACAAATTTCCCAAGCGTATAAACATGGCTGCCAAAGCAGTTGGAATTACCACTCTGTCGATTACCCAAAAAACACTTCGTTTAGTGTATTTTCGCGAAAAAAGCCAAAGCATAATAAATATGCCCAAAGCACCTCCATGGCTTGCCAAACCACCTTTCCAAACCATAATTATTTCGGCCGGATGCTGCGAATAATAATCCCATCCGTAGAAAAAAACATGGCCTAAACGAGCTCCTACAATTGTTCCAACAACAATGTACAAAAGTAGGTTATCGAGCCATTTAAGGTTTTCTTTTTCGTGTTTGAACTGTTTTTCGACAATGTTGTAACCCAAAATAAAGCTAATGGCGAACATTAAACCATACCAACGAACCGAAAGCGGTCCTAAGCTGAATATTTCGGGATTTATATTCCAATGAATAAAGTTAAGCAAAGCCATAATTGCTATTCGTTTTATGCATGATCGGCCAAGCCGGCACCATGACAGTTTTTGTATTTTTTACCGCTACCACAAGGGCAGGGATCGTTTCGGCCTACTTTTTTCTCGGTACGCACTGGTTGTGCTTTAGCAGGCTCCTGTTTTCCCGGCATACTGCTATCGCTTTGTAAGCCTTGTCGTCCGGTTTGCATACGGCTCATGTCGGTACGGCGGCGTTCAGCTGCTTCGCGCACTTCCGATGGGTCGGTAATAGGAATATGTCCTTTCGACAATATGGATACAACCTTTTTATTTACAGTATTAATCATCACCTTAAACAGGTTGAACGATTCGAGTTTATAAATAAGCAGTGGGTCTTTTTGTTCGTAGGCAGCATTTTGAACCGATTGGCGCAACTCGTCCATTTCGCGCAGTTGTTCTTTCCAAGCTTCGTCGATTGTTGCCAGCATTATTTGTTTTTCGAACGATTTGGCGACCTCTCGCCCTTTGTTATTGTATGCTTTCTCGAGGCTTGTAACCACCTGATACAAACGTTTTCCGTCGGTAAATGGCACTACAATATTTTTGTATTGATGCGATTTTGTTTCGTAAACGTTTTTGATTACCGGATAAGCTTGTTTTGCGATGTTATCTTTTTTGCGCACATAGGCATCGAGCATTGCTTTATAAATGCGTTCGGTAAGTTCAGCGGGTTTCAACGAGTTGTATTCATCGAGACTAACAGGAACATCAATTGATGCTACGCGCAAAACTTCCAGTTTAAAACCTTCGAAATCGCCTCCTTGATAATTGTTCACCAAATCCTCAACCGAGTCGTACATGTTGTTCATAATATCGAGCTCAACCCTATCGCCATAAAGCGCGTGACGACGACGTTTGTAAACCACTTCGCGTTGCGAGTTCATCACATCGTCGTATTCGAGCAAGCGTTTACGAATACCGAAGTTGTTCTCTTCTACTTTCTTTTGAGCTCGCTCAATCGATTTGGTAATCATCGAATGCTGAATAACTTCGCCTTCTTTGAGACCCATGCGGTCCATTACGCTGGTAATACGTCCGCTTCCGAAAAGGCGCATCAAATCGTCTTCGAGCGAAACAAAAAATTGCGATGAACCCGGATCGCCCTGACGACCGGCACGACCTCTCAACTGGCGGTCAACGCGTCGCGAATCGTGCCTTTCGGAACCAATTATTGCCAAACCTCCGGCAGCTTTCACTTCGGGAGCCAGCTTAATGTCGGTACCCCTACCTGCCATGTTTGTAGCAATGGTAACTGTACCTGCCTTACCTGCTTCGGCAACAATATCGGCTTCGCGTTGGTGCAATTTGGCGTTAAGTACGTTGTGTTTAATGCCTTTCATTTTTAGCATACGACTTAACAGCTCCGATATTTCGACCGAAGTGGTACCAACAAGTACCGGACGACCTTTTTTATTAAGCTCTCCAATTTCGTCGATTATGGCATTGTATTTTTCGCGTTTTGTTTTGTAAACCAAGTCTTCGCGATCGTCGCGAACAATTGGGCGGTTGGTTGGGATAACCACAACATCGAGTTTGTAAATGTCCCAAAATTCACCAGCTTCGGTTTCGGCAGTACCGGTCATACCAGCCAACTTATGGTACATGCGGAAATAATTTTGCAGCGTAATTGTTGCAAAAGTTTGTGTTGCAGCCTCAACCTTAACCATCTCCTTGGCTTCGATTGCCTGATGTAAACCATCGGAATAGCGGCGGCCTTCCATTATACGGCCGGTTTGTTCATCAACAATTTTAACCTTGTTATCGATTACAACATATTCGTCGTCTTTTTCGAAAAGGGTGTATGCTTTGAGCAATTGGTTAAGTGTATGCACACGCTCCGACTTAACGCTGTATTGCTGCATGAGCTCATCTTTTTGCGACAGGCGCTCATCGGCCGAAAGCGACTTGTTATTCTCAAGCGTAGCCATTTCGGAACCTATATCGGGCAATACGAAGAACTCGGGGTCGTCAACATCGCCCGAAATAAGGTCGATACCAATATCGGTCAATTCAATGGTATTATGTTGTTCTTCGATTACAAAATACAGCGGGTCGGTAACAATATGCATATTCTTGTTATTTTCCTGCATGTAGAAGTTCTCGGTTTTCTGCATTTGTGCTTTGATACCTTCCTCGCTCAGGAACTTGATCAATGCACTGTTTTTAGGCAATCCTTTGTGCGCACGGAAAAGCAACAATGCTCCTTCTTCGAGTTCTTTTTTTGTTGCATCGGGTTTATTAAGCAACCTTTTAGCATCGGCCAATAGTTGGGTAACCATTTTGCGTTGAGCCGAAACCAATTTTTCAACCTTTGGGCGGTATTCCAAAAACATTTCGTCGCCGGTAGCTTTACCAACCGGGCCTGAAATGATCAATGGTGTACGGGCATCGTCGATCAATACCGAGTCAACCTCATCGACAATTGCATAATTGTGTTTACGCTGCACAAGGTCTTCGGGGTTAATTGCCATGTTATCGCGCAGGTAATCGAAACCGAACTCGTTATTGGTTCCAAAAGTAATATCGGCATTGTAGGCCTTACGGCGTTCTTCGGAGTTGGGGCGGTGTTTGTCGATACAATCGACACTTAAGCCATGAAACTGATAAATTGGCCCCATCCATTCCGAGTCACGCTTAGCCAAATAATCGTTAACGGTTACCAAGTGAACGCCACGCCCTGGAAGAGCATTAAGGAATACCGGCAAAGTAGCCACCAATGTTTTACCCTCGCCGGTTGCCATTTCGGCAATTTTACCCGAGTGCAATGCAACACCGCCAATGAGCTGAACATCGTAGTGGATCATATCCCACACTACTTCGTTACCTCCTGCAATCCATCGGTTGTTCCAAATGGCTTTGTCGCCGTCGATATTTACATGTTCGTAGCGAGCAGCCATTTCACGATCGAAATCGGAAGCAGTAACCACAACTTGTTCGTTTTGGGTAAACCTGCGCGCCGTATCTTTTACAATGGCAAAAGCAACGGGCAACACTTGGTTAAGCACTTCTTCAACCTTTTGATCAATTGCTTCGTTAAGCTTATCGATACGGTCGTATATTTTTTCGCTTTCCTCAATTTCGGCATCTTCGGCTTTGGCCTTCAGCTCGGCTATTTCGGCCTCTTCGGCTTTAATATAGTCAAATATTTTTTGTTTTATTGAAGCAGTTTCAGCCCTGAGTTCATCGTTTGTAAGTTTGCTTATACGTTCGTATTCAGCCTTTACCAACTCAACCAAAGGCATTATTTCTTTAATATCCCT
>DAOSWJ010000217.1:0-1321 GCA_035380005.1 Prolixibacteraceae bacterium
TTGTTTATCATTTTAATAAGAATTTAGGTTGAACAATTTTGCACAATGCAGGAATGAACCCCAAGGCACAAATCAAACAAAGTGCTATTGAAAGTATTATAAGCAGGGCAAACATTTTGAGGTAGGGAAAGGCCGAAAAGAATAAAACCGAAAAGCCAACTATTACTGATAATGCGTTGATTATTATTCCTCTGCCGGTAGTTGTCAGTGCTGTGCCAATGGCTTCGTTAAGTGGTTTGCGTTTTCCGGTTTCGGTTTTTATTCGCCAAAAAAGGTGAATGGTATAATCTACTCCCACACCAATCGATATTGACGAAAGTAAAGCGCTTACAATATTCAGTTCGATATCAAGCATGCCCATTATACCAAAAGTACAAAGTACAGCAAAGCCAAGTGGAATGCTTCCAATTATACCTGCTTTTAAGCTCTTGAATATTATTGAGAGTAAGGTGAAAATGGCTGCAATGGCCAGCAGTAACGAATATATTTGACCCTTGGTTATTGCATTAGCCATTTCTTTGTCGGTTAAACTGTAACCCGACAAAGCTTCAAAGTTGGGATCGTTGGCTGTAAGGTTTTCAACTTTATCAATTACCTTATTCAGCGTTTTCATGTTGTTTGCCTGAAATTGAATGTTTATCAGACCATATTCGTAGTTAAAATCAACCAGGTTTTCAAAATCGTCGGGGTTGCCGCTTAGGTTGTACAGCTCGAAATATTGGGCAATGGCCTCGCGCGATTGTGGTATTTGATTGTATTCAGGGCTTCCCTTTTCGTTCAGGCTTTGGCTCATAATGCGGGTAACGGTAGCAATTGAGGTTGCACTGCCAATTTCGGGCATCGCTTTTAATGCTTGTTCGTAATTATTCATACGGCTTAGCAAGGCCGGATCTTTCATATCGCCTTTAAAAAGTACCGAAATAAAACGTGTGCCACCAAAATGTTTGTTGGCGGCTTCGATTGCCAAATTGTAGCTGTGTTTACGTGGCAGCACTTTGTCATTATCGCTTGCAGTTTTAAAATTTGGCAAGCCTACACAGCAAAGCATTGTGAAAACAGCAAATGCCAGCATCACCTTTTTCGGATGGTTGTTGATTGTATTGGCCAGCCACTTTAACATTTTACCTTGAATTCCGTTTTGCTTTTTTTTGGAAAAGCCGGGGTGTGGGCGCCCTTTTTTCATGGTGGATAAAAACGAGGGGATAAAAGTAAGGCTCAATGCAAGTGCCAACGTAATGCCAACTGCTGCAATTATGCCCATTTGGCGTGCAGGTTTCATCAGGTGGGCCAGCAAGCCCTGTATGCCAACTATTGTGGTTAA
>DAOSWJ010000217.1:1421-5966 GCA_035380005.1 Prolixibacteraceae bacterium
CCAAAAGGCAGCCAAACACCGCGCATCTCTCTGAACGAAAGGTACAGGAATACAATCATGATAAACAAACCCAGCGGAAGAAGAATCAATAAGTCGCGGCTTATTTTGATATTGCTTTCGTGCCGCAAATATGGCAGGCCGGTAAGCAGGACTTTTTCAGTGCCCGGGTTATCGTTGATTGTTTTTTCGATGCTGTTGATCAACACTTTGTCGCTAATGCCCGGTTGGCCGTATATAATTAGTAGCGAATGACTAAAGTCTTCAGAAACCATTATTTTGTAAACCAGTTCATTATGAGCTATTTGCTGTCGAAGTTGCTCTTTTTCGTTTTCCGATTCGGGAATAAAGGCAACGGCAGGTTCAACCAGCATAAACCCATCGTTGCCGCTTATCGAACGGGCTTCAAACAACGAAAGCACTTCGTCGATGTTTTCTGATAACATCAATGCGTTACTGATGTTTTCGATGCGTTGCAATGTTTGGCTATCGAGAATATCGGGCGCTTCAATTACCATTAAAAGCGGTTCTTTTTTACCAAAGTGTTGCTCAACTTTTTTTGCATCGATCTTCGATGGTAAATTGTCGGGAAAATAGCTTTCGAGATCGGAATTGATTGTGATTTGCGTTAACAGCACGCCCGATAAAACAACAATGGCAAATGGTACAATAATGAACCATAGTCGGTTGCGTATTATGTTTTTAATTGCTCTCATTGCTAAAAAACAGTTTTCAGTTCAACAAAAACACCGTTCATTATTTTCGATGCATGGTAAAAAACAGTGCCTTCTTCGCCATTCATCAGTTGTGCACCAATAGTTAAATCGATAGCATGGTTAGCCTTCCAGCTAATGCTTGGGCGCAGCATCCATTCTTCCGAGGTGATATTGTAGTAGCCGGTGGCTTCCAGTTCGAGCGTTTGGTAGGCGAGCATTTGTCTTGCCGTGAGCGATAAAGCGTGGTTCCATTTTTCTTGTTGGTGGAATATTTGGCGGTTGAATTGCGCGGTTTCATAGCGTATCAGTTCTTCGGCATATTGCATTTGTTGTGGTTGGGGCAAATCATGTCCGCCTATCGGTTTGTTCAATTCAGCATAATTGAATGTAACAGAACCAATGTATTGAAGCAATAACAAAAAATCGCCTTTGGGAAATTCAATAGCACCCACCGCCGAAATGCCATCGCCGGGAAGGTAATTTTGTTCTTTATCTTCATCGATAAAGTTGGCTGCTACTTCCGATCTGAAAATTATGTGCTTGAGTGGTACTTCAATGTCGAAACCTGCCGTGTTTTTGCGGTAAAATGAAGCTTTGTAGTTTACCTTAGGCCCCATGGCAGTCCATTCAATGTTGTCAATTCCGAAACCATAAAAGGGGTCGTAGCCGTTGAACCACGATGTTGAAAAGCTGATCCCTTTTAACTCGAAAGTGAGCCGTGTTGCAAACGTTCCGTTTTTATAATTGATATCGGGCTTTTGTGCTTTACCGAATGTGGCGTTACTGCCAAAGTTGAAAAGCTCATAACGATAAACCGAAGCTTTATAAACCGGAATTGCAATGCTTTCCCAGCTTATTTTTTTGCTGATTTGCCAGTTTGAACGGAGCAGAAAGTTGGCAATTTTCTGGTCGTCGGGGTTGGCAGTTAAAAAGAAATAATTGTTGGGTGTTATGTTGTTGGTGGGATTAAAACCATCGGTTGTGCCCCAATTGACAATTTGTTGCCCCAGCGTGAACGAAAAGCTCCCTGGGCGGTAGTTGGCATAGGCTTCTTTAATTTCAATAGCATTTTCATGCTCGTTGAAAAAAATGCCGCTTCGGAAACGTACATCGGCAAACATCGAAACGTTTTGGTTCGAGTAGGAGCTTTGCAGGCAAAATTCGCCAAAAGCCGATGTGTAATCGTACTCTTCGCCTAAACCCCACACAGCGCCGCGTGTATATCCATTTAGGCCGATGCGGTTTGTTGTTGCCGTGCTTGCATCGAAAAGGCCTTGCGCAGGCGCATTTATTACGAATGATATAAATATGATAATAACGAAAAACCTAACCATAACACGAATTTTAAATTGAAATTCGAAGTTAGGTTATTGCTCTGCTCTTGGGGTTTGTGCTTTAAAAGTCGAACCTCAAGAATTGGTAGTACTTGTGAAAGTTGTACTTGATTATAAATATTTAGTACACCACAAAAAGCACTTTGTTGCTGTTAAGTGTGTCGGTTTCAATGTTGTTTATTTGTTTCAGTTTAAACGGCGGAATGTTGTATTTGCGGGCAATATCGTTGATGTTTTCGCCGGCTTTGGCAAAATACAACAGGTTAACCGGAACCAATAAAAGTTGTTCGTTATCGACAGGCAAAAACTTGTTGAGCTGGTAACGATAGTAGGTTTGGTCGTCGGTATCGGTTCCAAAATTCGACAATATTTGATCGGGGGTATCGCCTTTCGAAATCGGATAGAGTGTTATTTGTTCGGGTAAATCGGGATGCGGCAAAGTGAAAATGGAAAAATTACGTGCTTTTTGGCTGCCAACAAAAAGGTATTCGCCGCCATAAACACGGTAAATTCTCGATTTGTCGATCCCCTTTTCAATGAGCTGGTTATAAGCTTCGTTTGCTCGGTAGTACGACAACATCATGTTCAGGTTTTCGGGGCCGTCGGGCGAAGCATGACCGCAAATAAGAATGTATTGATCGGGGTTTTGTTGAAGGGTTTGTGCCAGTCGGGTAAGCGAGTCTTTCATAAATGGGGTTAGCTCGTAACGTGCAACACCAAAGTAATTGGTCATTTGGATGTTTAGCTCATCGTTGGTAATTTGTTCCACAGGGGTAATGTTTACAAGTGATTTTGTTTCGGGGGCCGATTCTATTTTTTCAACAACAGGTGCTTCAATCAACTTTATTTCGGGTTGACGTGCATTTTTAATAGTGCTTCTCAGAAGTTTCATGCCTTGTTCGTTTTCCGATACATAGTAAAGGCTGCTGTCGGTAGCAAAAGCGGTAAAGTACTCGTTGCTGTTTGGTGTTTCAAGTTGGTGCAGCATTTGTTTTTTTTGCATATCGTAAAAAAACATGTCGTAGTTACTATTGCTTTTGTTTGTGCTGAAAACCAAAATCGAATCGTTAAGCACTGCCGGCGAAATTTCGTTGGCAGCCGAGTTTATGGCTGCTCCGGCATTTATGGCTGTTCCCCAGTTGCTGTCTGTTTTTTCGATGTACCAAATGTCCATTCCTCCAAAACCTTCGGGTAAATTGGCCGAAAACCACAATTTGTTGTTGCATAAACACGGATCGGCAAATTCAACCTTGCGTTGGTAAAGTTTTGTTAAAGCATCTTTTAATTCGGAGTTATTGCTGGTAAGTCGGTTTTTTGAATCGACATAAATAACGTGGGCGCTGTTTGCCAGGGTAAAACCTTTATTGTTTGCGTTTTTTGTGTGCCATTGTTCGGCACAGTTTTCAATTTGCAGGTTTTTTGAGTCGTAACGGTAAATATCCCAAACAGGGTATTTCTGACTAATGTTGGTTGCTTCTGAAGCTTCCAGTTCTTTGTTCCCGAAAACCAGGTTCGATTGTAAAAGCAGGTAAATCCCATTGTTGAGCGTGCTTATGCCGCCAATTTTTTCAATCCCAACCGGTGTTATATCTTCGGTTTCAAGAATCAGGTTTTGTGAAAAAGCCCGGTTGAAAAACAATATACTGAGTATGATGATAATTTTAAACTTCATTGTTAATGCTTTAGATTTTATTGGCCAATATGTCTTTCAAATGCTTTTTCGGTACGTGGAATATTGAACTCGAGCCTTATTTCGTGACTGTTATGTCTTAAAATAGGGGCAGATGACAGGCCGGTATCGAAGCTGTATCCAAGTCGGGTTGAGTTAGTAATTTTGATGTCGGCAAAAAGAATAAATGCTTTGGTGGTGCGGTACGAAGCGCCAAACCATAAAATGTCGCGGTAAAGTGCAAAAACACCGGCGTCGAGGTTACTGTAACCGCCCCATGTTTTAAACAACATCGATGGTTTGAGAGCCCAGTCGGGGTGAATGCTTATCAGGTAGCTACCGTTAACAAAAATCGAAAGGGGTTCGTTGTTGGTGTAACGTAGGCCTTTAAGTTGGCTATAATGAGCGCTTGCTCCAAGGTGTATGTTCTTGCCAAAGAAATTTAGCCCAAAGGCAGCATGCAGGTATTCATCGTTAAACTGGCTGGCGTAAAAAGGCGGATCACCTATATAAACTGCCTTTTCCATATCGATGCGCCTGATTTCGGCACCACCGCTTAAGCCAAATGTGAGGTATGAACTGTTGCTTACTTTTACATCGACACAGGCAGTGAGGTCGATGTTCGAGAAGGTGGTTAAGCCAAAGGTTTCAACAAGTGCATTAGCGCCAAAACCTGTGTGCCATTTGTTAACCGGAACATTAATGTTGGCGGCCATGGTTTGCGGAGCGCCATTAAGCCCCATCCATTGCTTGCGGTACAACAGTGTTGCCGAAGCTTGGTCCTTCGATGCATTGTAGCCCGGGTTTACAAATTCAAGTGTTTTTATTA
>DAOSWJ010000218.1:0-4307 GCA_035380005.1 Prolixibacteraceae bacterium
CATGTTGATATCGGCCGGCACAAAGCGTGCAATAAACTCAGTATTGTAACCCTCGCGGGTGATAAACATATCGGGGTAACCCGAAATAAGCTGAATGCGGCCATTACGACATTCGTCCTGCAAAAAGTAACCATGCCCGTAAACCGGGTACGAATATGCCACATTGCTTGGCGCAATAACATTAGGCGCCGAACCTGTTTTGAAGTTGCTGCTTACCTTCTGTTTTATAATTGTGCCATCTTTTTTCTTGGCCATTTCCCAATTATTACCAATATACTCTTCGCCATAAGCCGAAACCGAAAATTTATAATTTGTATGTCCGGCCATAATATCGTGTGGCTTGTAATAAACCGAGAAACTATCGGGAGCCAGATTTACGTAACCCGCAATTGAATCGCCCCCAGCTGCTTTGTGCAAACTAAAATCGCTCAGTTTTACCCTAAAAGTTCGTAGGCTGACTTGTCCGCTACCCTCTGGCATTTCATTTAATTCAAATGGGGCATTCAGTTTAAAGTTCATAGCAACCTGCGGTTCGGTATGCACATCAACACTTTGCTCGCCGTTTATAGGGTTGATATCCGATATTAAATCGGGCTTCAAAGGGCTCTCGATAACCATTTCGCATTGGTCGCCCATGCTGAAGTGGTAATTGCAATATCCTTTTACAGCGCCGCTCAAAATACGGTATTCACCGCCAACAACACCTTTTACCCAAGTAGGGTTAGGCCCGGCACCCTGAAGGGCAGCCCCTACCTGTAAGCTTAATATTTCGTAATTGCCACTGGTAAACCACAAATCGACATGCATACCAATTGAGGCAGCAATGGCAGCATAAATTTGGCCACTTGCATACCAACCGTTTATACCAATTGAACCTGTTTGCCCTTCGCATGAGGTATCTTCGCCATAATCGAGCAAAGCCAAATCGAAGCCTACAAGTGCCGACACTTCGCCATAAAAAATAAGGTAAGGCTTACGTCCTGTATCAAAACCCGAACTGGCACCAAAGGCAAAACCGCTTCCGCTTTCGATTTGCGGATTTCGCGAAACGGTATAATTGGGGAAAAGCTCAAGTATTTCGGACGGAAGTTGAGGTGTTGGCAATTGTTGGCCAACCATAAAATAAGCATCGGTATGTAACCAGTCATCCAGTTTGAGACTAATTCGGTTCGATGGTTCGCCCACTTTTACATACCATAAATCGGGATCGAAGTGCAAGGTCGTTTGTCCCCCACCATCGAGCGGGCTTGCAATAATATCGACATCGAACACCCCGTGGAAAGTTTTTGTCGGAAAATTATATTCCATATCCATGGTAGCCGTAACCTTGGCATCGCTCCGATGATTAATACCACAAAGCATGTACCCGTCACCAACCAGGGCGATGGTTCCAATTCCACCATTTGAAAGAAACTGTGCTTCGAGCCCCACATCGCCGTTAAAAGCATCGGGTTTGGGGTGAGTTCCTATAATCATTTTTGCATTTAAACCCAAATCGATGTTTTTATTGGGAACGAACGAGTAGCCTGAGTTGGTGGTACCCGGAGTTGTTCCTGCATCGGCTTGAGTGGGTTCATCGTCTAGATTTACCTCATCGCCGCTCTTTTGCATGTGGTACCACGCACCACCTCCAAAACCATAAACGCCTAAGCCCGAAAACATAGGAATGCCCTCGCTAAACAAAGCCTTTCCATCGACATACCAATAGCGGTAGTCGTTTACCGAGCCGAACTGAGCCGTTGCTTCAATAGTTGCCTGATCGATAAAAGTTGCCGACACTGCACCACGAAAACCATCGCCAAAGGTAGCATGTGAATCGTAGAGCATCAGTCCGCCCTTTATAATTACTGCGCCTAAATCGGCATCAATCCCAATCGAATCGAGATCAACTCCATCGAACTCAAAATCTTGTGGCCCAGTTTCAGACGACATTTTCCCCCATATACTCAGCTTTGTTGTACCGCTAATAGCATTAGCTCCTTCTTGCAAACCCACTGTCAAATCGAATTGCAAACCAGCTCCAAAACTACCGTTGCGGTCGCCGGTAACCATTTTAATGTTGTTGATCGAAACAGGGAAACCATTCATACCATGTTGCGGACTGGCCAAACCAAAATCGCCAATACCAATAACAGGTTTTGTATTTTGCACCTTCAGGTTTTCAAACTTAATTCCTTTAAAATCGAGTTTCGAAAGGCCTCCTGCATCTCCTTTTATGGTCATAGATCCGCTTAAATCGGCCACAGCCATAAATTTATTCAAGGAGTCGTTATAAATTTCAATTTTTGAGGTTTTAAACAGGTTGAAATCGGCCTTGGCAAACATATCAACCTTCACGGTATCCTTAGGAACAATATTGAACAAATACTTTGATGAACGCTCGTAGGTGCCGGGCACTTTTTTGGTTGTATCGTTGGCAAAAGTGCCTGAATAAAGGAAACAGGTATCAATTATCGATATTTTCAACTTGCCTTTAATGAGACCCGATTGCAATGAACTGTTTACCAAATCGACTCTAATAGAATCGATACTGGCTCCCCAACCACCAAAATCTCCCTCGGGATATTGAATGATATTGTCGCCAACAATTGATGCCGTAAAACCATCATCGTTGATCATCATGTGGTTAACTGCAATTGTCGGGTTATGGTTTTCGAAGGTCTTCAAATCGTCGGGCAAAGTTAGCGATGCCCGTTTTATGTAAAAGCCTTTCCACTGGTTGGTTTTGTTCCCTTTGTACAAAGCGGGGAAAACTATGCCTGTGGGGTTAATTGAATCGGCGTGGTCCCAATACATTTCCTGCACCTGAAGTTTATAGCCCGGTGCTCCTGTGAGCTCGCAATCGTCGAGCGAAGCACTGGCCAACCATTGCCACGACGAACCACTTTCGCGTGCCCTGAATTTCATGTGGGCGCTAACCCTGGCTTCTGGATCGGGATTGTTTACCGGTGTCATCCACGTGCGAGGGAAAGCCACATCGGCAGCAATGGTGAGATCAGCCATGCCTTTGCAATCCCACAAAATATATGTACCCGAATCGGCCGGAGTTGGTGCTTTAAACAAGAAACTCCACGACTCGTTATTTTCATAACCAAAATCCTGAGCCAGATACAGCATTGTTTTATCTAAGCCACCAAGCCCATCTTTATGAAAACAAATATTTTTAGCACCCAAACCAAAACCAACATCGGGCCCCAACGATGGCAGTTCAATATAAGCTGCGGCATTCAGTTCGCCCATGGTTGGGGTAAAACGCATACCAATAATTCCAACAATATATTTATAACCATTTACATCGTTGTCGTAACCAATTGGCAGGGTAACAGGGGCCGAACCAACAAAACCACTTGCCAATTTACCCAAACTCGACGAATGCTCATGTATTTGCTTGAACTTCAAATTATCTTCGGCAAAGCTAAAAGCTTTATTTTGAAAATCGTTTCCTTCCTGTTTGGTGTAAGGCGCATTGGCATCTAATTTTGCATAAGCTTCACCATCGTAAACCTCATTGTCGCTGTTCACTTTAAGGTTGTTAAACTCAACCAAAATATTTGCCTTCACATAAGGCACTTTAATGCTTCCTGTACCTGTCAAGCCCGATGGCCCACCCGAAACTGTTATTAGTTTTAAATCAAATTTTCCGATTTTAAGGGTACTGTCCTTTGCCAAGGTTTGGCTACCCGCAGTTGTATTACTTGGTAATGCTGCAATACATTCGTCCGGACAATTATTTTTTTTCGATTTTGAAGGTAAAACCTGGAAAACACCATCGTTTGAAATAACCGAATCGGCACCGCAAACCGAACCATCTTTCCGAATTGAATCCTTTTTATAGTTCAACTGCAAATTCCAAACATAGTAACCAGCCGAATCGCATTCAAAGGTTTTCGACTTAGAGCTGCTGTTAATCAGGTTCAGATCGATACGCATATTGTCGGCATAATCGGCCGAATAGGCAAACAATATCGTATCGGCATTTCCTTTAAAAGTAGTATCGAGCTTGGCTTTTTGCAATTTGGCATTCTCAATACTTTGAGTTGCTTCGGTTTTCTTCCAAACCCTTAAACGACCACCGGTGATGTGTTTCTTCACTATTTCGGGGCTAACATTTACCGAAAATTTAGGTTTTTTATCTTCTGTCCACTTACCATCGTTGGCCGGCTGTAAAACTTCAATTTCGAAGCAATTGTATATTGAGTCGGGCACAATTTTCAATTTTCGAGCTTCGGAAATGTAGTAAGCCGAATCGTTCAAATCGAGGTATTTTACTCGCCAAAAGTAGGTTCCGGTATCGGCCACTGCATCGA
>DAOSWJ010000218.1:4407-5948 GCA_035380005.1 Prolixibacteraceae bacterium
AAATCGAGGTATTTTACTCGCCAAAAGTAGGTTCCGGTATCGGCCACTGCATCGAATTTTGTAGTATGCTTTTTGAATAAAGCCTCGCAATTGTTGCCGGTTTGCAACTGTCCTTCGGCAGGCAAACTAAGTGTTTTACTTTGCACCAGCGAGTCGAAACTTTCTTTTTTAGCCAATTCGAACTTTAATTTTTCCTGGGCAGTAGAATATGAATTGTAGGCATGGAAATCGAAATTATTAAGTTCGGATTCGGTAAATAAGTTCAACAAATCGGGTTGAGGAATGGTAATTTCGATGGGGATTTCGTGTGTTGCCCTAAACGATGTGTCGGCCTTTGGTTTTAGCTCACTTGGTTTTTTTAGCCCTATAACAAAAGCGGTCTCGTTAGTTTTACGAGAAATGGTACTTCCATCGGCATAGGTATATTCAGCTGCAATTTGCCAGAAATACTGTTTGCCTTTTTTTAGGCTTTGCATCCAATTTGGAAAAGCCTTGTTTGCATCGAGGTTTCCGGTAAGCCAGCCTGATTTCTCTTCGCTATTAAGCACTTGAGTGATCATTGGACCATAATAAAATTCCAGGCTTCGGCTGTTGCTGAATGTTTGTACCGAAGCTTCATCGCGTACCGAAAGGCTGAGCGTAAGCGACCGTATTTGATCGGAGCAAGGGCTTAAGCCCGCCACCAAATGAGGCATGGCCCAAGGTATGGTATCGCCATTGGCCGGATATACGTTTTCGAAAACTGTTTCAACAACAACCTCTTCTTCTGTCAGAAATGTTCCCAACTCGCTTTTGCCTTGGTTTAACGATGCCGGATTGTTGTTTGCATCGAAAGCCTGAACCATCCAAACATAGCGCGTAACGCCATTAAAATAATCGAAGCCCATATCGGACGGTAAATATTGATAAGAGCTTGTAAAGATTTCGTTTTTTTCGAAAAGCACCTGGTTGCGCTCAATGGCATCGCGTGCCGACTGACCTTTAAATACCGGACAAATTTTCAATTTATATTTAATTTGGTTTCGCCCCGGATTATAGTTGGTAACGGGCGTCCAAATAAATAAAGGGAAAGGGTTTACAATCACCTCATCGTCGATTGGAGCAATGAGCACCGGAGGTTCGGGAATAAAAACCGTAAAGCCGGTACAATATTCTTCGCCAATGGTGATATTATTTCCATACTGATCGTAAACCGAAACACACATTTGATAATCGCCTTCGGGGATCGAATTGGTGGTAACGGCCAAACGTTGCAACTTTCGGTCAAAAACAATGGCGTTCACATTAAAAACACGATCGCCATTAAGCATTGTTACCGAAGGCATTGCACCTATTTGAAATTTAGGAATAAAGTTACTTTTAAGATCGGAACGGGCAACAACATCGCCCGAGCTGTTGGTTAAAACAAAACCCAAATAACTATTCGGAAACTCCTGCGAAGCTGTATTGGTTAATAGTACTTGAATTACTGTCGGATCTTCGGCCCATACCGAGATTTCGGATGGTATAGGATTTCTGACCATCATTTTAATATCGACCTG
>DAOSWJ010000219.1:0-5927 GCA_035380005.1 Prolixibacteraceae bacterium
AAAAATAAACTATTTTTGTAAAACATAAACTCTTATAATCTATTAATAACAAACACATGATAAAAATATCTATTCTTCTGAGAATGTTTTTGTTGGGTATTGTGCTGATGCTTAACACTGGAGCCTATGCTATTGATTTTTTGTCAACAGCTTTGCCTTGTACGCTTAATGTTGAAAATGGTGGTGCAATTATTAAAATAGATGGCGACAATGTTTCCGATTACGAGTTTAGGTATCGTAAAAGGGATAGTAATGTATTGTGCCAAATGAGAGGATTTAGAGATTACGATAGTCCCTCGGGTGAATTGGGAAGAAGTTCTGCACAAAAATTGATTTTGACTGAATATGTAGCAATGCCCGATTTGGATGATGCTAACCAAGGCGCGTTAACAGCAAACGTTGAGCCCTTTTGCCGAATTATGAGAAAAGATGAGTTGGTTGGTCCCGATACATTTTATGGCGATGATGTTGATTGGTTTGATGGGGCTGTGAGTATTTATGAAAGTGGATTTAATCCAGAACCAGCAGATAATTCCCTAAACGCTAACTCGTATGAAGATGGTGTAATGAGCGGGTATATTGGTTTGTATTTCGACATTAGTGGCCAGATGCATTATGGTTGGATTAATGTTGAGATTGGTCCCGGTGGTGAATGGGTGGTGCTCAAATCGAGCGGTTACGAACCCTTGGCCGACACGCCAATTCCTGCAGGTTTGAACGATCCTTATGCAGTACCGGTACCATTTTTAGCTTCAATTTTAGGTTTTTCGTTGATAGGGGCGGGTGCATTTTGGCGTTCGCGCAAAAGAAAAAAATAAGCTTTTTAAAAATACACAACAGAAGGCTTTTCATTTACGGGCAGCCTTTGTTTTTTGATAATGATTTTTTCATTCTTTGTTTCAACTTGAGAAGGAATTATCTGATATTTAATTAGCCTGTGCACATTGAGCCTTGCATCTTAAATTTTTATTGTAACTCTATTATGTATTGCGTTGCTTTTTACAAAAAAAAAACTATTTTTGTAAACCATAAACACTTATAAACCATTAATAACAAACACATGACAAAAATTTCTATTCTTCTTAAAAAGCTGTTGCCGGGCTTGGCGCTATTGCTTAGTATAAGTTCTTTTGCCGTAGTTCCGCAGCCAACGGCTTTGCCTTGTACGCTCAATGTTGAAAATAACCTTGTTTTTCTTAATATTGATGGCGACGAAACGATCGACTATGAAGTTCGTTATGAATATAACGAAGGTGCTATATTTTGTGATATTGTTTCTCCTTCTTTTGGCCGTGTTGCATCGGGGGAATTGAGCGGGTTTGTTCCTTTTGGAACAAATTTTATTTTAAGTGAACCGGTAGAGTATCGACCCACTTTAAAAGATCCAAAACCGGGTGAGTTAACTGCTAAAATTAAAGGTTTTCCTTTTAGCCGAATAATGAGCAAGGGCAATTTGGTTGGCGATCAATCATTATATGGAATAGATGCTGGCTGGATACCCTTCTCAATGATATATTCAAACGATTTTAATCCTGTTGGTGGTAATGCCTTGCAAGCCAATTCGTATGAAGATGGTGTAATGAGCGGGTATTTAGGTTTGTATTTCGATATAAATGGCCAGATGCATTATGGTTGGATTAATGTTGAGATTGGTCCCGGTGGCGAATGGGTGGTACTCAAATCGAGCGGTTATGAGCCTGTAGCCGATACGCCAATTCCGGCAGGCCTTAACGATCCTTATGCCGTTCCTGTGCCTTTTATTGCTTCAATATTGGGTTTTTCGTTAATAGGAGCTGGCGCATTTTGGCGTTCGCGCAAAAGAAAAAAGTAAGCTGAATAACACGATATAACTGAAGGCTGTTCGTTTATGGGCAGCCTTTGTTTTTTAATTCCATATTTATTAAAATATTTAAGTTCTATCAAAATATATATGATTGGCTTTTAGGCAAGAAAAACTTGTGTTAGTTGTAAATATTTGCAAATTAATTGTTTAATGGTTTGTTAATTCAAGAAAAAAACTATTTTTGTAAACAATGAACTCTGATTTAACCAATAATTGAATAAACCATGACAAAAAAATCTAAACAACTGAAAAATTTTATTTTGGGCATGCTGCTTATGGTTGGTATAGGCTCTTTTGCACAAGAGTTTCCGGTAGCAGTTTTGCCTTGTACACTCAATGACGAAAACGATATTGCTGCAGTTGATATTGATGGCAACGGAATAAGCGACTTTATATTTATATATGATATCTTGGGTGGAGATAATGCCTGCGCAGTTCTTGCATATAATTCTATATTTGCTGCTCCTTCGGGTGAGTTAAGTATACCCAGCATTCCAAGTAATTCTATTTTGAGCGAAAGGGTAGAATTATATCCTCAACCAATCAATCCTGGTCAATATTTGAATAGTTCTGTTGTTTTTCCATTTAGTCGCATAATGCCCCAAGGCGATTTGGTAGGTGATGGGTTGTTATATGGAGCCGATGCTGAATGGGGGCCTGTTGCTTTATTGTTTATGAGCGGATTATTTCCTTTTGGTGGTAATTCGTTGGAAGCCAATTCTTATGAGGATGGTGTTTTGAGCGGATACTTGGGTGTTTATTTTAGGATTAACGATCACATGCATTATGGCTGGATTAATATAAAAATTGACGCCGATGGCGAATGGGTTAAAATTAATTCGACAGGATACGAACCATTGATCGAAGCTCCAATTCCGGCAGGCCTTAACGATCCTTACGTTGTTCCTGTCCCTTTTATTGCTTCAATATTAGGTTTTTCGCTGATAGGGGCAGGTGCATTTTGGCGTTCGCGCAAAAGAAAAAAGTAAGCTGAATAATACGATATAACTGAAGACTGTTCGTTTATGGGCAGCCTTTTTAGTTGTGTTTTGTGATAAATGGGGAAATTTTGAGCTATTTTTGCCGTTCATAATCATCGTATATTTTTTATTTAAATTTGAACATTGATATGAAGCGATTCTCTTATGTTGTTGCATTAATAATACTATGTATTTCGTTGCAATCTTATGCGCAAACAAACAATAGAACGTTTAACGAAACGAAGCGCACACAGAATTATCAATTCCCCGACAGTTTAAACAAAAAGGGCTTGTATTGGGTTGCCGGAACGCATGCCGGGCTTTATGCAGGTACATGGTTATATTTGAATAAAATTTGGTACAAGGATCGTCCGAAGGTGCCCTTTCATTTTTATAACGATGTGGCAGGTTATAACCAAATCGATAAGTTTGGTCACGCTACTACTGCCTATCACGAAAGCCGAATTAGCTATTACAGTTTCAGGAGTGTGGGAATGCCCAAAAATAAAGCCTTGCTATATGGTGGCGCAATGGGATTTATGATGCAATTGCCCATCGAAATTGCCGATGGGTTAAACTATGGCTGGGGCTTTTCGTGGGGCGATATTGCTGCCAATACTTTTGGAAGTGCACTGGTGATTGGGCAAGAGTATTTTTTCGACGAGCAAGTTGTGACCATGAAGTTCTCGTTTTGGCCCAGCCCTTATGCTAAAATGGCAAATGGCTACTTGGGAAGTACTCCGCTCGAACAGCTTTCCGACGATTATAATGGACATACTTACTGGTTTTCGGGAAATATTAACCGTTTAACAAAACAGTCGGTTTTGCCGCCATGGCTCAATGTGGCAGTAGGGTATAGCGCCGGAGGAATGTTTGGCGAGTTCGAAAATAAAACCGAATACAATGGCGTTACAATACCCGAAACACAACGTTACCGTCAACTGTTGTTGTCGTTGGACATCGATTTCGCAAAAATAAAAACCAATTCAAAGTTTCTGAAAATTTTGTTTCAGGGTTTAAATGTGGTTAAAGTTCCGTTTCCGGCTATTGAGTTGAATACTAAAGGTGAATTTAAAGGTCACTGGTTATATTATTAATATGATGAGAATTACTTCGATTTGTTTGTTCGTTTTTTTGTTTGTTTTTGATGGTTTTTCACAAAATTCAGTTTTCGTTTTTTTGGCAGAGTAACAATACTTTAAAACCTTACTTGTCTGAAATCAGAAATACCGCATTCAAAACAGAAACCGGTTTTTTGAACAAACTCGATGGCTATTATTTTGTAAGCGATTTTACCAAGCGTCCGTTTATCGAGAGCAACCTTGGGGTAAACGTGCCTTTTGTAAGTACTTATTTGCCTGCTCAAAAAATTAAAATTGTAAGTTCAGGCTTTGTGGGCAACAATGTGTTGGTCGATTTATTTGGCCCGCCAACAGCTGCGGTAATTAATACCGATTATTTTATGGGGGTAAGAACCGGGCTCGTGAAATACATCGATAAAAACAATATTCGAAATATTGGCTTTACAGCGATCCCCGTTTTTCACGAAAGTACCCACTTGGGCGACGAGTATTCGATACATGGATATCAGAAATTCCCCGATTTTAAGCGCATAAATATTACGCACGAGTCGTGGGAGCTTGCTTTTGTATTGAACGATCCCGATACCGTTCAAGCAAACCTTCTGTCGTTGAAAGCCGGTATTCAAGGTTTATGGTCGCTGTCCGACGGATATTACATTGTTGATTCGCTCGAAGTAAAAGGAGCTGAAATTCCCAAAAACGAGAACAATCTCGAATTTTTTCTTCAGTTAAACTGGCAACGAACCAGTGGTTTAATGTGTTCACCTAGTTGGAAAAATGTACTTAGCATTGAAGCTCGTAACCGTACTCAGTTCAGTTATGTGCCTGATACTCCCGAAAAACGCACATGGAACTACAATGTTTACTTCGGATGGCTTTACAACAAGGCTAAGGGTGTTCGCAAACCCGGTGTCTTTTTTAGGTATTACAATGGCATAATTCCTTACGGACAACTTCGCAATACCGGTGGATTTCACTTTTTTGGTTTGAGTTTAATTTATTATTAATCAACATTAAATCATTGTTTGTGAATACAATAATTGGTGTTTTTTTTATTGGGGGTTTGTTGCTGTCGGTTTTAGTTTCCGTTTTTATAAAAAGATCGAAAAATGGCAAAAGAAAAATTGCTCAGCTCGATAACTTGCAACATGTTGTAAGAATGTCGGTAGCCGACGGGGTGCTTACTGCCAACGAACGGGCCCTGCTTCAACAATTGGCCATTGATAATGAGTTCGATCCAAACGAGATTATTGCCCAAGCCGAACAGCAACTGACCGAGACCGGAGCATTTTCAGAAACCCAACTAATTGACAAGAACAAAAAGAATGGTGACGACTTTGAAAAATATGTAGTGCAAAAATTCAGTAAAAAGTTTTTCAGTTTAAAAGAATGGGCCGGCGATAAATATGTAGAAGGAAGGTATGCACTAACAACAATACAACCCGATTTGCTTTTTGATTTCACTTTGGCAGGACAAACAACACGCTTGGCAGTAGAGTGCAAATGGCGCGAAAAAACCAATCGCAACGTAATTGAATTTGCTAAACCCGAACAGATGGCCCGATACAAAGCTTATGGGCAAAACGAAGGCGTTCCTGTGTTTGTTGTTATTGGTTTAGGCGGAACGGGTGCTGCGCCCGAACGACTATTTATTTTGCCATTAGATAAAGCTGTTTCGAATTTTGTGCACAAAAATCAATTGAAATACTTCGAAAAAAACATCAATTCCAATTTCTTTTTCGATGTAAAAAGCCAGAAGCTTAGATAATTTTAAAAACAGAACTTCAATGCAGTTTGATTTTTGTAAAAAAACGAGGTGCTAAATCGACTTCAGCACCTCGTTGTTTGAATGTTGTATGCAACAACTATTTGTTTGTCATTCTTATCAATGCGTTAACGAATTTCGATACGCCTTACTTCACCACTGTCATCGAGTTTGCGTAGCAAGTAAATGCCTTTAGGGTAATTGCCTGTAAGCAGTGAAATGTCGCCATTGCTGATTTTAACATTTCCCCAACTGAT
>DAOSWJ010000220.1:0-5923 GCA_035380005.1 Prolixibacteraceae bacterium
CATCGAGGGCCATTATTTATGCTTCCGATGGGGAAGATTTTGCCCAAAAAGCCCGTGCCGAAGCCGAAGTTGTACAGCTCGAAATGGAAGAATTACTGCTTGAGGCCGAATTGCTATAAGTTTTTAGCATTTAATAAATTGTGCTTTGTGTTTTATTTATTGGATTTTCTTATTTTTAGTTGCCGAATAAAAACAAAGTAACATGAATGAGGAATTCCTCCAATATGTTTGGAAACACCAGCTTTTTAACAGCAAATCGCTAACAACCACAAGTGGCGAACCTGTCGAGATTATTAATTCGGGGCTTTGGAACTTCGATGCAGGTCCCGATTTTTTTAATGCAAGCATAAAAATTGGATCAACCACTTGGGTCGGAAATGTCGAGGTGCATAAAAAAGCGTCCGATTGGTTACGGCACAAACATCAAACCGACGAGGCCTACAATAATACTATTTTACATGTGGTTGCCGAAAACGATGTTGAAGTGAACTTGCCCAATGGCCAAAGTTTACCGTGTTTGGTTATTGTGCCCTACGAAATGAGTGCTCAAAAATATGAGCAATTACTTACACAGCACGAAAAACCTGCTTGCCATCAGTTTTTGGCTGCAGTTGATCAGATTTATATTCGTTCGGCAATCGATACCATGCTCATTGAGCGCGTACAGCAACGAATGCTTACTATTGAAAATAGTATGGCGCAAAACAAAAACGATTGGAATGAGACATTCTACCAACTTTTGGCCCGAAATTTTGGCTTTAAAGTAAATGCACTTCCTTTTGAAATGCTTTCGCGCTTGTTACCCCTTAAGGTTTTGGCCCATCATACCAATAACCTTACCCAAACAGAGGCGCTTTTGTTTGGCCAATCGGGGTTGCTCAACGAACAGCTTTTGGGCGACGATTATTTTATTGAGTTGCGAAACGAATACAGTTATTTGGCCAATAAATACGGGTTAAAAGGCATGGAAGGCCATGTGTGGAAATTTATGCGCATGCGTCCGGCCAATTTTCCAAGCCTAAGGTTGGCGCAGTTTGCTGCATTGTTGCACCGCTCAAAGTCATTGTTGTCGAAGTTGTTGGCATGCGAAACTCCAGCCGAAATTCTCGAGCATTTTCATGTAAAAGCATCGCAATATTGGGATACCCATTACCGGTTTAACCAAGCATCGGGCAAACAGGTAAAATGGTTGGGCGAAAGTTCGCGTAATAATTTGTTAATAAATACAATAGTTCCATTTCTGTATTTGTATGGCGAACGCAACAATAAACCTGCACTCAAAAGCCGCTCGTTGGCCATGCTTGAGTTGTTGCCTCCCGAAACGAACCAAATAATTTCATTATGGCAACAATATGGAATTGAAGCCGAAAGCGCTTACGATACACAAGCACTTATTCAGTTGCGAAATAATTATTGCGAAAACAAAAAATGCTTGCGTTGCCCAATAGGTTCGAGAATTGTTTCGACAGGTTCCGAAAGCAGCAATTTTTTACAATGATTTGGTGTGGCCGGTTCAATTTTAATTTTATGCCATTTATTGGCATTTATTGGGTTGAATTTCAATGTTGTCCGGTTAAGCAAAAACTATTTGTAAAGATTGCTTCGCCGTGCTCGCAATGACTTCATTATGTGCTTATTAGCGGTGTGGGAGGGGATTGATTGGCGGCTTCGCCGCCAACCAACCCCCTCCCACACCTAAATGCAATTAAAGCCACGTCATTGCGAGCTTTGCGAAGCAATCTGAAATTTTAACCGGACAACAATGGTTGAATTTCTTAAAAATCAGTAATTTTTAGCTTCGAATAAATAAAAATGTTTACTTTTGCGAAAATTTGGCGCAAAGTCAAACTTTTAATGTTGCGCAGTTTCTATCGAACACGAATGTTGCTGCGTTACAATCGAATGGTTTAACTTTTTAAATTTAAAGTAATTATGTATTTAACTTCTGACAAGAAAAAAGAATTTTTTTCAACTTATGGTAAAAGCGATGCCGACACTGGTTCAGCCGAAGGTCAAATCGCTATGTTTTCATATCGCATTGCTCACCTTACCGAGCACCTTAAGACAAACCGCAAAGATTATGGCACCCAACGTGCATTGATTACGTTGGTTGGTAAGCGCCGCAGGTTGCTCGATTATTTGAAAGACCGCGATATTCAACGTTACCGCGAAATTATTAAAAAGCTTAACTTACGTAAATAAAGCGAACACAGAAAGGCAGTTTAACATGAATTGCCTTTCTGTTTTAAATTTAAGCCCCGCCCAATTTTGTTACCACAGATTTAATATTATACGCACATTATGATTAATGTAATTCAGAAAGTTATTGACCTGGGCGATGGAAGAACAATTACTATCGAAACAGGTAAATTAGCCAAACAAGCCGATGGCTCAGTAGTTGTAAAATCGGGCGACACCATGTTGCTGGCAACTGTTGTTTCGGCTAAAGAAGCAAACGAAGGCGTTGATTTCATGCCTGTTTCAGTTGATTACCGCGAAAAATTTTCGGCAGCCGGCCGTTTCCCCGGCGGCTTCCTGAAACGTGAAGCCCGCCCTAGCGACGACGAAATTCTTGTTGCTCGTTTGGTCGATCGCGCTATCAGACCATTGTTCCCATCCGACTATCACGCCGAAACTGCGGTGATGATTTCCCTTATCTCGTCCGACAAAGATGTAATGGCCGATTCGTTGGCCGGTTTGGCTGCTTCGGCAGCTATTGCTGTTTCCGATGTTCCGTTCGAGTGCCCCATTTCTGAAGTGAGGGTTGCCCGTATTAACGGTCAATTCAAAATTAACCCATCGAGCACCGAATTGAAAGAAGCCGATCTTGATATTATGGTTGGTGCTTCGTACGATAACATTATGATGGTTGAAGGCGAAATGAAAGAAGTATCGGAAACCGATATGCTTGAAGCCATCAAATTTGCTCACGATGCCATAAAGGTTCATTGCAAAGTGCAAGAAGAACTTGCAGCCGAGTTGGGCGTTACTAAGCGTGAATATTGCCACGAAGTGAATGACGAAAGCGTTCGCGAAAAAGTAAAAGCCGATTTGTATCAGCCTTGTTACGAAATTGCAACACAGCGCATTAACGACAAGCACAAGCGTATTGAAGCCTTCCAAGCTTTACGCGATGAATACATCGAAAAATACAAAGCAGAACATGCCGAAAACGAAGCGATCGATTTGGCTGTTCACGAAATGCTGATTAAAAAATATTACCACGATATTGAAGGCGAAGCAATGCGCCGCATGATCCTCGACGAGGGCATCCGTCTCGATGGTCGTAAAACAACCGAAATTCGCCACATTTGGGGTGAGGTTGATTATTTGCCCGGATCGCATGGCTCAGCCATCTTTACCCGTGGCGAAACACAATCACTTTCGTCAATTACTTTAGGAACAAAAATGGATGTTAAACGCATCGATAATGTTACAGTTCAAGGCGAAGAGAAATTCTTATTGCATTATAACTTCCCTCCTTTTAGTGTTGGCGAAGCAAAAGTGCCACGTGGGGTAGGACGTCGCGAAATTGGCCATGGAAACTTGGCTTTCCGTGCATTGAAAACCATGATCCCCGACGATTTCCCGTATGCAGTCCGTATTGTATCCGATATACTTGAATCAAATGGTTCATCATCGATGGCTACGGTTTGTGCTGGTACCATGTGTATGCTCGATGCCGGTGTGAAAATGAAAAAGCCTGTTTCGGGTATTGCAATGGGACTTATTGCCGATGGCGATAAATTTGCTGTTCTTTCAGATATTTTGGGCGACGAAGATCACCTTGGCGATATGGATTTTAAAGTAACCGGAACCCGCGATGGTATTACCGCTACTCAAATGGACATCAAAGTTGACGGTCTTTCGTACGAAGTACTCGAACAAGCGCTTAACCAAGCCCGCGAAGGAAGGTTGCACATTTTGGATAAAATTGAAGAAGTAATTTCGGAACCACGTGCCGATTTTAAAGAAAACGTACCACGTATCGAGGTTGTAGAAATACCAAAAGAAATGATTGGCGCGGTAATTGGACCCGGTGGAAAAATTATCCAGAAAATGCAGGAAGAAACAGGTACCGTTATTGTTATCGAGGAAATTGACAACATTGGCCGTATCGAAATTGCTGCTACCAATAAAACTTCGATCATCGAAGCCGTTAAGCAAATAAAAGCAATTGTTGCTGTTCCCGAGGTAGGTGAAATCTACAAAGGTAAAGTGAAATCGATTGTTGCTTTTGGCGCTTTTATCGAAATCCTACCAGGAAAAGATGCTTTGTTGCACATTTCGGAGATTGACTACGAACGTCACGAAACTGTTGACGAAGTATTGAAAGAAGGACAAGAAGTTGAAGTGAAGTTGATTGGTGTTGACGAAAAAACCGGCAAACTCAAACTTTCACGCAAAGTATTGCTCCCAAAACCCGAAGGCTATGTTGAACCTGAGCGCAAACCTCGTGGCGAAGGTGGCGACCGCAGACGTGACGACCGTGGTGGTTTCGATCGTAGGCGCGATGACCGAGGTGGCGACCGCAGACGCGACGACCGTGGTGGCGATCGCAGACGCGATGACCGTGGCGGTGACCGCAGGAACAGATAAAACGATTTCTATATAGAATGTGAATTTTTAAAAACCATGAGCTTTAAGTAGTTCATGGTTTTTTTGTGCCCAGATGTTTGTTTTGTTTAATTTCTTTGTGAATTGTTAATGCCACTAAAGGTTTACCAAATAACATTTCACAATCGAGGTAAGGAGCTATCAGCAACAAGTCGATCAGTTGATTGCCAGAGATGTAGCGGCCATTTGGAACTTGCCCCAAGGCAATTATGAGTATTGGACAGGTACCATTGGAGAAATAAGGTAGAATGATTGCTTTTTAATGTTATTTTTGCTCTCCTATAATTGCGCTATATGGATGAAAATTTATTGTATAATAGGATTGAAGAGCATACCAAAGATTTTTCTCTTTCGAAATATAATTTCCTGAAAATTAGTTATTTGATTAAGTTAATTGAAGAGAGCGATCGTTTTTCAACTCAATGTAATACCTGTAGCGAAAACAAAAAGTTATTGGCCAATATGGTTGAGGAAATTCCATTTCTCGACGATATTGAGCATCGGCAACCCTATGAAAAACAGTTTAACCAAATAAGGCGTCATTTTCATCGCGAACATGGTTTTATTGCACCATACAGGTTTTCGGCTACTTATGCTCTCGTTGGTATTTTAACAGGCTCGTTACTGTCAGCTTTTGTGTCGTTTTTTATTAGTGGTTTCAATATCGATGTTTTATTAGTAGGTGCAGTTGTTGGGCTTATAGTAGGTTATTTTATCGGTTCGGTAAAAGAGTTGAAATACCGAAAGTCGAAAAAGATGATTTGAATTATTTCTATCTACATAATTATATTGTACTTTTATGCCTGCACGACATAAAAATACATCGAAATGAAAAACCTACTAATTACACTTACAATTGTTATGGCATTCAGTTGCACGCAAAAGCCTGTTGTTCAATATCCCGAAACGAAAAAAGATCAGGTGGTTGATAATTACTTTGGAGTTGATGTTGAAGATCCCTACCGTTGGCTCGAGGACGATAACTCCGACGAAACTAAAGCTTGGGTAGAAGCCCAGAACAAAGTAACTTTCGATTATCTCGAAAAATTACCGCATCGCGAACAAATTAACAAACGTTTAACCGAATTGTGGGACTATCCCAAAACAGGTACGCCCTTTAACATTTCGGGACGGTGGTTCGTTTTCAAAAACGACGGCCTTCAAAATCAAAGCGTTCTTTATACTATGGACGATATCGACAGCGAACCTTATGTTTTGCTCGATCCTAATAAATTGAGCGATGATGGTACAGTGGCATTCTCGGGTATGGATGTTTCGCCTTGCGGTAAATATATGGTTTATAAAA
>DAOSWJ010000221.1:0-5919 GCA_035380005.1 Prolixibacteraceae bacterium
AAATATATTGAATATTTAATGGCGAGGTAGCTCATCCCTATAGCTATTGGGAGAATAGAGCGTCCCGATGTAAGATCGGGAAGGTCGGCGGTTCATTCCGATACCTATCGGAACGCCTCTCGCTACATTGAAAATGAAAGGATTGCAAGTTTAGCAGCCCTTTTTTGAATAATGCTCGTAAAAAACTTTATCCCTTGTACTTTGGAATGGTGAAATAGAATGAGCTGCCTTTTCCGGGTTCGCTAACACACCATATTTTGCCACCACAGTTTTCAACAAATTCTTTGCACAACTTGAGTCCAAGTCCTGTCCCTGTTTCTTTTTCGGTACCTCGTTTGTGGAAATTTACATCGATACGGAAAAGTTGGTCAATTTCGTTATGGCTAATGCCAATTCCATAATCTTTTACTTGAAAATAAAGTTCGTTCTCGTATGTGTTGGCTGTAATTTCAATTTTTTTCCCACGAGGTGAAAACTTGATGGCATTGGTGGTTAAATTACGTATCACAGTGGTAATCATATTTTCATCGGCATAACCTTTTTCATTGGTGAGGTAATCTTCAATTATTTCAATTTCTTTGTTTTTTGCTAGGTTTGAAACCGTTTCGAGCGATAAAGCAACTATTTGCTTGGGATCGATCATTACCGGATTATTATTAATGGTTCCGGTTTGTGCACGTGTCCATTCCAAAAGGTTTTGAAGCAGGTTGAATGCATTTTTTGAAGCAATGTTTATGTCGCTTATTATTTCTTTACGTTCGTTGTCGTCAACCATGTCGTAGTCGTGCATTAAATAACCCGAAAGCCCCATAATGCCATTGAAGGGGTTTTTTAAATCGTGGGCTACAATAGAAAAGAAGCGGTCTTTCGATTGGTTGATCTCTTTTAACTTGGCTTCCGATTGCTGAATTTCTTTTTTTTCTTTTACAATTTTAAAACGGTTCAGTATGGTAAAAGTAAAGCCCATCATTATTGTTAATATGATGAATATATTGATGATGAATATAGCGTTGTTGAGTTCTTTTGCCTTTTTGTACATGGTGTCGTAATTCCAATGAACCGTAAATGCGAGAGTATTGGGCAATAAAATGGGTATTTTGCTTAATGTAAATATCGAATCGGCCTTATGGTAACCTGTATGCCACGATACAGTTTTTGTTTCCTGTTGGTTAAATTGTTCATTAATAAATAGTTCGAGTTGATTTTTTATTGAAGAGGGTAATTCAAAATTGTGAAAAAGATTTAGTTTTTCAATTTCCGATGTTGCAATGAATTCATCCAATGAATCTAATGTATTCTTGTTTTGTTTGTTACTTGCAATTACCAGATGCTCGAATATTGGAGGCAAGTAGTTGTTTGTTTTTGTGCTAAATAAGTCGAATCCAATTTCGATATAACCTTGAAAAGTGTTTTTTTGAACAACCGGGAAAAGAAAGGAGTAAATCAATGTGTGATCGGTTATACTAATGCCATGTATTGTGTCGTAGTTTTGTAAGTCGGAACCTTCACGTTCTTCATCAATAGGCGCAATTCTAAGAGAGTTACCGAATGGGGAGCTTGTGGCGTTTTTTGTGATAAACCGCAGGACTACGAGATCCAATTGCTTTTTGAGTAATAAATGTTGGGTATTTTGATTAAAAATCTGGCGAGCCCTGTTGTTCGATATACTGTCGTTTTTTGAAATGCTAAATAGTGCATTACTTAGCTCATTGTTGTTCATTATTGTTTCGAAAACATACAATGCTTGTTGTTGCAATGAGTTTTGCACAATTTGATTTTGTGCTTCGATTTGCTGGGTAAGAAACTCGAGTTGGTTTTGCCGCCATTGGTCGGCCTCGTTTTGCAAAATTAGTTTCATTACCACAATAAGCACAATTGTGAACAAGAATAGTAATGCCAGGATGTTTTTCTTTTTATTCATGATTTTGTAAAAAAGCCAATGGCACAATTTACGAAACAATTTGAATTAAGCGCGTTTTGTTGGAAATAAAAAAAGGCCTCAAAAAGGCCTTATTCTATTTAAATTGCAAATCAACAATTAATACTCATCTTCGTTGAAGAAAAAATCATCTTTGCTCGGGTAATCGGGCCAGATGTCTTCAATCGACTCATAAATTTCACCTTCATCTTCAATTTCCTGAAGGTTTTCAATCACTTCGAGTGGAGCCCCCGAGCGGATGGCGTAATCGATAAGCTCATCCTTTGTTGCAGGCCAGGGAGCGTCTTCCAGTTTTGAGGCTAATTCTAATGTCCAGTACATAGTTGGTATATGATTAACAATAAATGTTTAAATTTCTGCGAATATAAAAAATATTTTCAATTTCTATTGTACTTTCAAATTAACTTTTATGAGTAATCCATTTTGTTTCTTCTATGCCTCGGGTATTGTTGATGTAACGTGCTAATACAAAGAGGTAATCGCTAAGTCGGTTCACGAATATTATTATGCGTTCAATGTGATTGATTTTAATGTCGAGCGATGAAATACGCCTTTCGGCCCTTCGGCAAACCGTACGTGCAATGTGTGCAAATGCAGCTTGTTGATTTCCACCAGGTAAAATGAAATTTTTAAGTGGTTCGAGCTGTTGCTGCATGCGATCTATCTCATTTTCAAGTTGCTCAATGTCTTTTTCGTTACAAGGCAGCATTTCAGTGGCTTGCGGGTATTTGTCATAGTCGGTAGCCAGTTTCGAACCAATTACAAAAAGCTTGTTCTGAATCATTTCAAGGGTGTTTGTGCAGTTTTGATCTATAAACTCGCTTTTCAAAACGCCAATCCACGAGTTGAGCTCGTCAACTGTTCCGTAGGCTTCAAGCCTCATGTCCGATTTTTTAACCCGGGTGCCGCCAATTAAGCCCGATGTGCCATCGTCGCCGGTTTTAGTGTATATTTTAAATGATTTTTCCATTTTTAAGTTTTTTAACAATGTAATACAAATAAAACCCATTTTGGTTCGTTTTATTTTTGTTTTTCGATTATTTGGCACCCCTATAAACGAAAAGCGGGTTATCTGTTTTGATAACCCGGCTGTTCATAGTTTAGTTAGATCAGAAAATAGATGATGGTTTAAAGAGAAAAGGAAGATTATGCTTTCAAATTTTAATTTTTGAAACGTAATAATCATCTTTTAAAAATGCTTCGCTAATATAGAACTTATTTTTAAAACGATGAAAATTAATAACCAAAAATTTACATTCAACTTTTTTTGCAAACGTTTTCGACGGGCTTTTTAGGTGGTATTGAATTGTTTTTGAGCGATTAATAGCGTTCTATTTTGTAGGTGTTTAATTGTCGTTTTTTATCGTTTTTGTAATTAATTTCCATATTTTTATTCATTATTTGTTACCAAATACAATGTATGGATAAGTTTTTACAGCAGGTTGCTGCGTATTTTTATCAAAATCATAAGCTAAACTTTGCCGATTTTAAGTTGGTCTTCCCAAATAGAAGAGCCGGATTGTTCTTTCAAAAATATTTGAGCGAGTTGATCGATTCACCTGTTTTTTCGCCCGAAATTATCACCATAACCGAGTTGGTACAAAATAACTCAGGGCTTCAGTTAATCGATCAAAATAGGCTGGTAATTGAATTGTACAATGTTTTCTCGAAAATAACCCGATCCGACGAGTCGCTCGACGAGTTTTTCTTTTGGGGCGAGATGATGTTGACCGATTTTAACGATATCGACAAATATCGTGTCGATGCTTCTCAACTGTTCAGCAACATTAAATCGCTACGCGAAATCGATGCCGGCTTTGACTTTTTAAGCGATGAACAAAAAAAATATATTTCAACATTCTGGAACAGTTTATTGCTTTCGCGAAATTCCGAAAGTAAAAATAAGTTTGTTAGTATTTGGAGTAATTTGCTCGAAATTTACAATGAGTTCAGAAAAGGCTTGTTGGATAAAAATTTTGCATACGAAGGTTTGTTTTACCGAAGTATGGTAGAACAGCTCAATGCAGGTGCTGTAGATACCAATAATAAACAATTGTGTTTTATTGGTTTTAACGCACTAAACCGTTGCGAAGAACTTATATTTAAGCATTTTGCGCAAAATAAAAGCGCTTTGTTTTTTTGGGATTACGATAGCTATTATGTTGAAGCCCAAAAACACGAAGCGGGTCTTTTTATGGTGAACAACCTTCGCAATTTTCCTATGCCTTCCGATTTTCTTTTCGATTGTAACAATTTTATAAAGCTGAAAGAAATTGATGTTGTTGCAGTGCCAAGTTTTTCGGGGCAAGCCGGATATACTGCTGAGTGGATCAGCAATAACGCCAATGTGCTTAACAATCGCTTCGACAATACGGCAATTGTGCTGTGCGATGAAACTTTGCTCAATCCATTGTTGAGCGTGTTGCCTTCAAATATCGAAACGTTCAATATAACAATGGGTTATCCTGTAAAGAGCTCTCCTGTATTTGCCTTGCTCAAAGGGCTGATCGATATTGACCGCAATGCCCGAACCGATAAAAATGGTACAACATTGTTTTATTATCGGAATGTGTTGGCGTTGTTGTCGAGCCCTCTTATTAAAACACAGCTGGGCGATTTTGTAGAACATTTGCTCGAAGATGTCAAAACTAATAATAAGATTTACCTTTCGTTAAACGATTTCAATAGCATCCCACTTTTAGGGCACATTTTTAATTTACCGGTTAATGCTGTCGATTGCCATGTTTATCTGCAAAAAATAATTCAGATGGTATTTGCCGGTGTGTCTAACGACCATAAACTAATCAGCGAATCGTTGTATCAAACTTATCAGGCAATCAATCGTTTGGCGGTTTCGTTGTTTGTTAATACTAACGGCGAAGATGCTACCGTGCCCTCAATTTCCAAAAAACTGTTTTACCAGTTGCTCATCAGGCAGCTCGAGCGTTTGAATATCCCTTTCGAGGGAGAGCCATTGTCGGGAACCCAAATAATGGGTTTTCTCGAAACCCGCTGCCTCGATTTCGATAACCTTATCCTGCTCTCGTTTAACGACGATAAGCTGCCCGGAAACTCACACCGTCATTCGTTTATTCCTTATTCGCTTCGCAGAGGTTTTGGTTTGCCCACTGTTGAACAGCAAAATGCAATGTATGCATACTATTTTTATCGTTTGATGCAACGGGCCAAAAATGTTTGTTTGGTGTACGATTCGCGCACCGAGGGAATAACCAAAGGCGAAGTAAGCCGTTATGCTACACAAATTAAATACGAAGCTACACATTTAACCTTGAGGCAGCAACAAGCTGTTTTTGATTTCGAACCTATTGAGCAGCAAGCAATTATTATTGAAAAAGTGCCTGCTTTGATCGAGAAAATTGAACAGCATTTACTTGGTAAACGTATTTCGCCAAGTGCCTTGAACGTATATGTTGAATGCTCGTTGAAATTCTTCTTTAAATACATCGAAGGTATATCGGAACTCGACGATGTGGCCGAGGATATTGACCACTTGCTGTTTGGCCGAATTGCCCATGTTGCGCTCGAGCTTTTGTATGAAAAGTATGTTGGCAAAGTGTTAACTGTTGAAATAATCGACGGCCTTTTAACCGATACGCGTCAGTTGAACCTTTGCTTGCAAAAAGCACTTGAAAAGGAGTTTTTTAAAGGTAATTCGATGAATTTAAATGGTCGAAACCTGCTTGTTTTCGAAATTATTAAACGCTATGTGTTGCGTATTTTGAAGTACGACAAGTCAATTGCTCCTTTCAAACTTATTGGTCTTGAGGTGGATTACGAACAGGTACTCGAAGTGGAGGTTTCGGGAAATAAAAACCTTAAAGTGAGGGTTGGTGGAACTGTTGACCGTATCGACCAAATTGGTGATCGTATTCGGGTGGTTGATTATAAAACAGGTAAGGCCGATGTAAATGTTAAATCAATTGAGTCGCTTTTTATCGATAATGCTAATCGAAATAAAG
>DAOSWJ010000222.1:0-5906 GCA_035380005.1 Prolixibacteraceae bacterium
GACACTTTTTGTACCCTTTCGGAAAACATTTTCCTGAAATGGGTTGGGAAATCGTTATATCTCCGGGCATGACCCCATGGAAATATTTGTTGATTTGTTGAATTCATTGTACAAAAATAAGAGATATTCCAAGATAAAGTGATCTTTGAGCACGGAGACTTTATATAGATTTCTACCTTAACACTATTATAAAGTCAAGCTAAAAAACACGTACAATTTAAAATTTATTTGCACGTATTACTCAAATAACTTAACTTTGTACGTATCGACTGACAAACAATACAACGTGTTATGAATTCAAAGTTAACATTGACCATAGAGCAATCATTAATTGAAAAAGCAAAGAGATATGCAAAAGGAAACGGGAGAAGCCTTTCGGATATAATTGAAAATTATCTTAAAGTGATTATTAATGAGAAAAATTCAAAAGTGATAGATACAACTCCAATTGCGACTTCACTTAGAGGTTCTTTTAAAGCACCAAAGGATTTTGATTATAAAAAAGAACTTTCAAAAGAACTTTCTCAGAAATATTTATAGCATGGATAACGTATTATTAGATACAGATGTAATACTAGACTTTTTTTTTGACAGACAACCTTTTGCTGAATATTCTGCTCAAGTAATAGGGCTGTGCGAGACAAATAAAATTAAAGGATTTATTACTCCGGTAATTTACAGCAATATATATTATCTTCTAAGACAAACTGCCCGACACGATAAAGTGATCGGTAATCTGAAACAACTCTTGACGATAACTGATGTTTTAACAATGGATAAAGAAGTTGTGAGTAACGCCTTAAATTCAGGTTTTAAAGATTTTGAGGATAGTTTGCAAAATTTTGCAGCAATGAAACATGGTGGGATAGATGTAATTCTGACTCGTAATATTAAGGATTATAGTAAAAGTGAGATTGGGGTACTTACACCTGAATTATATATTAAATCATTAATTACCAAGCTTGAATAACATTCAAATCCAATCAAAAGCAAAAAAGAAACCCAACCGTCAACGGTAAAACGGCTTCGTACCTCCTAAGAATGAGTCCAACAAACTTGAACTTACCCTTAAATGAATTACATAGGCTTTAGCCAACAGTTTCGCCCTCTGCCATTTTTTCAATACCAAAACACGCTCAACCTGACACTTCTATTTATACGAATGCCATAACGACAGGCCAAGGGCTATGGCACAACTATTGACCTGTGCAATGCCGTTCAATCAAAACAAATACTGATAATAACTCAAAAAATAAAAATACTATGGCAAAAGGAAAAATTGGCGTAACCAGTGAAAACCTGTTCCCCATCATCAAAAAATTTCTCTATTCCGATCACGAAATTTTCCTTCGTGAAATTGTATCGAACGCAGTTGATGCAACCCAAAAATTGAAAACCCTAGCATCTAAAGGAGAATACAAAGGCGAACTTGGCAACGCTAAAGTTTCGGTAAAAATCGATAAAGATGCCAAAACACTTACCGTATCGGACAACGGCATTGGAATGACCGCCGACGAAGTGAAAAAATACATCAACCAAATTGCTTTTTCGGGTGCCAACGAGTTTTTGGAAAAATACAAAAACGATGCTGCAGCCATTATCGGACACTTTGGTTTAGGTTTCTACTCATCGTTTATGGTGAGCGACAAGGTTGAAATTGTTTCATTGTCTCATCAGGAAGGTGCTGAAGCCATTCGTTGGAGCTGCGACGGAAGCCCCGAATACACGCTGAACAAAGGCGAACGCACCGAGGTGGGTACCGACATCATCATGTACATTAACGAAGACTCCAAAGAGTTTCTCGAAGATCACCGCGTAAAAGGATTGCTCGAAAAATATTGCAAATTTCTTCCGGTGCCCATTCAATTTGGAAAAGTAAAAGAATGGAAAGACGGCAACTATGTCGATACAGATAAAGACCTCATTATAAACGACACCAACCCTGCTTGGACCCGCAAACCTGCCGACCTGAAGGAAAACGATTACAACGAGTTCTACCACAAATTGTACCCAGGTATCGAAGAACCCATGTTCAACATCCACTTGAATGTTGATTATCCGTTCAACCTTACCGGTATCCTTTATTTTCCAAAGCTGAAAAACTCGGTCGAAGTTCAAAAAAACAAAATACAGCTGTACTGCAACCAGGTATTTGTCACCGATCATGTTGAAGAAATTGTTCCCGATTTCCTCACCTTGCTGCATGGTGTGATCGACTCACCCGATATACCGTTGAACGTGTCGCGCTCGTACTTACAAAGCGACCACAATGTGAAGAAAATTTCGAACCACATAACCAAAAAAGTGGCCGACCGTTTGGAAGAAATTTTCAAAAACGATCGTGCCGATTTTGAAAAGAAATGGGACGACCTAAAAATTTTCATTGAATACGGCATCCTTTCAAACGAAAAATTTGCCGAAAGGGCCAAGAAATTCTTCTTGTACAAAAATACCGATGGCAAATATTTCACCATCGAAGAGTACGAAAATATCATTAAAGACAACCAAAAAGACAAAGACGACAACCTCGTTCACCTTTATACCAGCAACAAAGAAGAACAATATTCATTCATCAGTGCTGCCAAAGACAAAGGCTACGATGTGTTGATGCTCGACAGTGTTCTTACTGCCCCACTAATCAATAAGTTTGAGCAAGAAAACCCCAAAAGCCGTTTTACCCGTGTTGATGCCGATGTGGTTGACAAACTCATTGAAAAAGAAAACGCAAGCAAAATCACCCTTACCGACGATGAGCGCGACGACCTCGAAGCCGTTTTCAGTGCCGTAACTCCAAAAGGCGAAACCGGTTATTATGTTAGCTTTGAAGATTTGGGCGAAAACAGCCAGCCAATGGTCATTACACAAAACGAATTCATGCGCCGCATGAAGGACATGAGCGCCATACAAGGCGGCATGAGCATGTACGGCAACCTGCCCGACAATTATACCGTTGTGGTTAACGTTGCCCACCCGTTGGTTAAGCAAGTAATTGAAAATAAAGAAAGCGAACTGGCCGACACACTGCAACCCATTACTGCACAATTGAAAGAAAAAGCCGATGAAAAATCTGCTCTCGAAAAATTGAAAGAAGGCAAAAAAGACGATGAAGTACCTCAAGAAGAAAAAGAAAAAATGGAAGAGGTATCGAAAGCCATTAGCCAGCTTGAAAGCGAGAAACGCGATAAGCTCAAAGCCTTTGGTGCCGACAATAAATTGGCCAAACAACTTGTCGATTTGGCTTTACTGGCCAACAACATGTTGAAAGGCGAAGCGCTCGACCGTTTTGTGAAGCGAAGCATCGAGCTCATTAAATAAAGTTCAATATACAATCAAAAGCCCGTGCATCAGTATATAAATGTACGGGCTTTTTTATACCAACAAATTCCTCAAAAATCTCCTCAAATAACTATTGTTTGTTACAATTTGAAGTGTTTCGGTTATCGTGTGCCAGCTTGGACCAGGCACCTGAAGCCAACGATGCATCACCCTGAATAGCGATCAATTGATCTTCACCAACAACACCATAAATAACCTTATCGTTCGATATTAAATAATCAAGATTGCGAATAGATTCAACATATACTTTCCAATCGATGCTAGCATCAGCATTAAAAAAACCAAGTTTAACCTTGTCGTAATCTTCATTATCCATAAAGGTTAATAACACTCTTTTCTGATTATCAATTGCTCCTAAATTTAATCCCCAATTAATTAATGAAATATTATTCGAATAAGGATTGATGAGATAAACGCCATATTTATCAACATTTTTATCCAAATAGTGATAATAGTTACCATCTGGGTCAATAAGCTTTTTATGTTGTGAACTTAAGAAATCGCTTTTCCATAATTCATTGCCATTACCTGCATCGATAATACGCAAATAATAATCGTTTGAGCCCGAATCTCTAAAACTACACAATAAGTTTCCTGAACCATCAACTGCAATATTATTAGCAACACCACCAATAAAAGCAAATTCTTTTTTCCATACTATTGCTCCAGTTTCAGTATTTACTGCTAATAAAGTATTTACAGCATTAATTCTCGAATAATAAAAGGCATTACCATTTTTGCCAATTACAATATTCGAGCCTATGCCTTCGCCAACAGCATCGACATTATACCATTTGGTTAAACCATTTTTATCGACACAAAAAAGTGTTCTTGAATAAACACCAAAACCAACAGAACCAAGAATTAAGTTATCGTTATTCGCTAACGACAATGCACCAATTTGACCGTATGTATATATTCCATTTGGATAATCGGGGTATGGAACAGTTTCAGGAACTTCCCACACCCACTTGGATGAGCCATCAGCTGGATCAATTGCATAAAGCTTATAAAAATCAATAACATAAACAGTTCCATCATCGCCAACAACAATTTGGCTTGAAATATCAAAATGATCCAACTCATTCGACACCCACTTTAATGTTCCATCACTACGGTTAACTGCATAAACACGGCTTGCAAGCCAAGTAGAAGTACCTCCTCCAGCTCCATAGTAAACGCAATTTTCGCCTAAAGCAAATGCCGTATAAAGATTACCCGGGTTAAGAATATGCAACGAATCATCAGGCAAGCGATGTATCCATAGTGTATCTCCCTTACTCGAGGTATTGGTTGAACCATTGTTCGGTTCAGGTTCAATAATACTTTTTATCCAGTCACACGAAACTATCAAACTGAATAACAACACGATAAATAATCCTCTTACTAATTTCATGGTATTAATTTTTGCATTCAGCATTAACAAGTTACTCACAATCAATAAAATATCAAAACACACGAATACTTTTATCGATTTTTATATTAGAATTGCTAATTATGCTTTATTGAAACAATTAAAATCTAAGATTTTGACAATGCAACAAAGCATTTTTAGCTTTTCGAACACATTGCTTCAAATTTCAAATGCAAAAAATTTGTTTTTCAGTAAAACACTTAATAATTTTCGGTTTTCATAAGTAACTATTTTAATGAGCAATAATAACATCAATAACAAATCAATAAAAATGGATATTTTACTGAATGTTAAAAAAAAGATAAAGAAAGTCAATGTTTAGTTTTTAAAATAGGTATAGTTTTGCAATCGTTTTCATGCCTTAACCTCATGGGGTCAAATAAAGAAGTCACACATAACGGAATAGTAAAATCGAAAACAACACAAAGCATTAAAGTAGCCATAGTTGTTCAATCGGGTTGTGCCAGCTGCCAAATAAAAGGAAGTTGTAATATGGCCGAACAAACCGACAAAGAGCTCGACATTAGCTGCGACCCCCTATTGTACTGTGTAGGTCAACGCGTTGAGGTGAAGCTTAAAGCTTCGCAAGGTTTCAATGCATTATTTTTGGGCTATCTGCTTCCGTTTGTTGTTTTACTAACAACCATGATTATTGCCTCAAATATCACATAAGATGAAGGCATTGTTGGCATTGCAGCCATTTTATCGTTAGCACCTTATTACCTTGCACTTTATTTATTTCGAAATAAAATCAAAAAAAAATTTACATACGTGGTACAACCACTCAACTAACCGAATATGAGTATATCGCTAATTTATACCATTATTACCATAAGTTCAATTGGCGTTGCAGCTGCCATAATCCTCTACTTGGCGGCACGCAAATTTTACGTTTACGAAGATCCACGCATCGATCAGGTTGAAGAATCGTTACCATCGGCTAACTGTGGCGGGTGTGGCTATGCAGGTTGCAGGGCATTTGCCGAGGCCATTGTAAAGGACAATTCACTCGACGGGAAATTTTGTCCTGTTGGAGGTAACGAAACCATGGGCAAAGTAGCCGATATTATGGGCCTTGCAGCCGAAGAACAAGCTCCTCGAACAGCAGTTGTTCGTTGCAACGGCACATGCGAGCACCGCCCTAAAACCAGCAATT
>DAOSWJ010000223.1:0-5881 GCA_035380005.1 Prolixibacteraceae bacterium
GGTACAAATCGCACCCATGGCATGGCGTACACATAGGCAGCAATGCACCAAACGAAATTGTGGCATTTATTGAGATGGTTTCGACCGACACTGTAAAGTACGAAATTGACAAAGAAAGCGGCTACCTGAAGCTCGACAGGCCTCAAAAATATTCCAGCTTATTGCCGGCTCTTTATGGTTTTATCCCTCAAACCTTTTGTGGCAACAGGGTTGGTAAATTCTGTACCGAACGCACCGGCAGGCCAGGTATTATTGGCGATGGCGACCCCATTGATATTTGTGTATTGACCGAAAAAACTATAGCTCATGGCGATATTTTGGTTGACGCAAAACCCATTGGCGGTTTTCGAATGATTGACGGCAAAGAAGCCGACGATAAAATTATTTGCATATTACGCAACGATGTTGTTTACGGAAAATATTCCGATGTTTCGGAGTTGCCCGAAATTGTGGTTAAAAGGTTGAAACATTATTTCCTTACCTATAAAGACTTGCCCGGCACAGCCATGGTAGCCGAGATTCCCGACACCTACGGAGCTGAAGAAGCCCGCGAAGTAATCAGGTTAGCCATGGAAGACTACAGCGAAAGATTCGACAACCTTGGTGCACTTTTATACGGAAAATAAACCCAATGCTATGAATAAAATCTTCATGACCCGAGCCTTGGAAATTGCGGCTAATAATGTTGATAAAGAAGGTGGACCTTTTGGTGCTGTAATTGTTAAGAATGGCGAAATTATTGCCGAAGGTACCAATAGGGTTACCGACTTAAACGACCCAACAGCCCATGCCGAAGTACAAGCCATAAGGCAAGCCTGCCAAAAGCTGAATACATTCAATCTTAGTGGGTGCGAATTATATACTTCGTGCGAACCATGCCCCATGTGCTTCTCGTCGATTTATTGGGCACATATCGATAAAGTGTATTTTGCAGCCAACCATATCGATGCCGAAAAAGCCGGATTTGACGATGCTTTCATTTACGACGAAATTAAACTCGATTACGAAAAACGTAAAATACCTTTTATTGAGATGGCACACGAACTAAAACTTTTGCCTTTCGAAAAGTGGAGCAAGCTCGACAACAAAACACAATATTAATGAACAGCCTAAGGCTTGGCAGTAAATTTTTCATGGGCGATGCAGTTGATATTGCCCAAAAACTTATTGGTAAAACCTTGGTCCGCCGCTTCGATAACGGCAACTTGTTGCGTTTAGCCATTACCGAAACCGAAGCCTATCGAGGCGAAGAAGATTTAGCTTGCCATGCCAGTAAAGGCCGTACGCTACGAACCGAAGTAATGTATTGGCAAGGAGGTGTTGTTTATGTGTATTTGATTTACGGAATATACTGGATGCTTAATTTTGTTACTTCGGAACAAGATTTTCCGGCAGCAGTACTTGTTCGCGGTCTCGAAGGCATTAATGGCCCCGGGCGTGTAGGCAAAGCACTTCAACTCGACCGCTCGTTTTATGGCGAAGATTTATCGGTTTCGGAAAGAATTTGGTTAGAAGACCACGAAAAAACCCCTACTCTTTCGACTTCCAAAAGAATAGGGGTTGATTATGCCGGAGAATGGGCATTAAAGCCTTGGCGATTTACTGAAAAACAATAATTTACTCCTGATAATAAACCCTTTTAACCCTTTGCGATACCGAAGTGAAAATTTCGTACGGAATAGTATCGAGTATCTTAGCCAGCTCAGTTGCAGGGTATTCGGCACCAAAAACTATAACCCTATCGCCCTCGCTAACTTCAATATTGGTTACATCAATCATGCACATGTCCATGCAAACATTGCCCACAACCGGAGCTAACTGTCCGTTGATCCACACTTTACCTACTCCGTTGCTTAACCTGCGGTTAAACCCATCGGCATAACCAATGGGCAAAGTAGCAATTTTCATATCGTACTGAGCAATGCCTTTACGCGAATAGCCAATGCTTTCGCCTTTGGGTACTGTACGTATTTGCGAAATTGTTGTTTTTAATGTGCTGACTGTTTCCAAAAATTCAGGGTTAACAGCACTAATTCCGTATAAGCCTATGCCCAAACGTACCATGTCGTACTGATTATTAGGGAAACGTTCAACTCCGGCCGAATTCAATGCATGCTTCATCACATGGTGATCGGTGTTGTTTTGAATGATTTTGGCAAGTTTATCGAAACGATGGAACTGAATTTGGGTAAAGTTATCCTCATCGGGATCGTCGCTGGCTGCCAAATGGGTAAATACCGAGCTTATGTGCAACACGTTACCACGTTTAACTTTATCGAGTAAGTATCGGATTTCTTCCTCGTTCTCGAACCCTAAACGGCGCATACCGGTATCAATTTTAATATGAATCGGGAAATTGCACACTGCATTCCGTTGGGCCGAGTTCATAAACTGATCTAATAAACGTGTTGAATATATGTTTGGTTCGAGCATGTGTTCAAACATGGTATCGAAGCTATGTTCTTCGGGGTTCATTACCACAATAGGTATCGAAATTCCAGCTTTACGAAGCGATACCCCTTCATCGGCAATGGCTACTGCCAAATAATTTACCTGATGAAACTCCAACAAGCGCGAAACCTCGGCCATTCCGCTACCATAAGAAAAAGCTTTAACCATGGCCATGGTTTTAACCCCCGGCTTTATCAAGCCTTTAAAATGATTGAGGTTATTAATTAATGCCGATAAGTTGATCTCGAGCACTGTTTCGTGGGCCTTTGCTTGTAATACCGAAGCAATTTGGTCGAAATGAAACTCGCGTGCACCTTTTAACAAAATCACTTCATTCTGTAACCCAATACTGGTCAGTTTCGATAAAAAATCGGCTGTTGAAGAGAAAAACAGCGACCCTTCGGCAAATAAATGACTGTTGCGCTTAAGGTTAGGGCCAACACCAATAAAACGCTCAATGCTACGCAATTTCACCAATTGTGCTACTTCGGCATATAGTGCCTCATCAGTCTTCGGCGAAAAAAATATGTCTGAAAGCACCAATGTTTTTGGCATAAAATCCTGACTGGCTTGTTGATCAAGTGTATCAAGGGCAATCGACAAAGAATTAAGGTCGTTATTGTATGAATCGTTTATTATAATGCACTGATTAATGCCCTGCTTTATTTCCATGCGCATGGCAATGGGCTGCAAAGTACTGAAACGATTTAGAATTTGATCCTGATCTTTACCAATCGCAATAAGAGCAGCCAGGCAGGTTATTGCATTTTCAACCGACGCATCGTCGCTAAAAGGTATCGAAATAGCGTATTGTTTATCCTGCACCTGGCCAATTATGCCACAACCTTCGGGTACTTTTTGAACAAAGTAGATAAACAAATCGGCAGTTTCGTCCATCATCGACCAACTTATTGGCACTATGGGGCGTTCTTCCATCATACGATGAACAGCCTCGTCGATCAATGTATAATCTTTTCGGTAAATGATTACCTCCGAATCTTTAAACAGCTTCAACTTCTCGTCGATTTTATGATTTATCGATTCGAAATTAGCTTGGTGAGCTTCACCAATATTGGTAATAATGCCGTACCTGGGCTGGATAATGGCTTGTAATTTGTCCATTTCGCCGGGCTGCGAAATTCCGGCTTCGAAGAATGCCATGTCGGCATCGTTATTGAGCAGCCAAACCGAATGTGGAACACCTACCTGCGAGTTATAACTTTTGGGGCTGCGTATGATATGATAATCATCGACCAGCAACTCGCTCAGCCATTCTTTTACAATTGTTTTTCCATTGCTACCGGTTATACCAATCACGTTTCCTGTAAAATTATTCCTACGCCAGGTAGCCAAATCGTGCAAAGCCTTTAAGGTATCGCTAACCAACAAGATTGATGCACCCGGGTAGTTATCGAGGTTTTTGCGTTCGCTCGAAATCACAAAACTTCGGACACCTTTTTCGTATGCTTTGCGCATGTACTGATGGCCATCGTTCCGTTGTGTCACAAGTGCAAAAAACAAGGTCTCTTTCCCCGAAACAATTGTGCGAGAATCGGTCGACAAATAACTAATGTTCAATTCTTTGTCGGCCCTAAGCACTTTTGCATCAATAATTGGGGCGATCGAAAGGTTGGTGATCTTCATTCTTCTATAATTTGATCAATATTTCTTTTTGTTTTGCTCAATAAAACACTCCCTGCAAAGCGGTTCGTATTCATTTTTCTCGCCTAAAACTACCAATTTTTCTTCATGTGACAATCGATGCGAGAAATTTGCAAGACTTCCGCAACGCATACAAATTGCATGCACCTTGGTAACATACTCGGCAATGGCCATTAGTTGCGGCATTGGTCCAAAAGGTTTTCCCTGAAAATCCATATCGAGGCCGGCCACCACAACACGTATGCCCATACCTGCCAGTTTGTTGCATACTTCAACCAAAGCATTATCAAAAAATTGGGCTTCGTCAATCCCAATCACATCAACATTACCCGATAGCAACAAAATGTTCGATGCCGTTTCAACGGGTGTCGATCGTATTGCATTTTCGTTGTGCGATACCACTGCGGTATCGGAGTATCGTGTATCAATGGCCGGTTTGAAAATTTCAACACTTTGCCTGGCAATTTTTGCGCGGTTCAAGCGCCTGATCAATTCTTCAGTTTTACCCGAAAACATCGATCCGCATATCACTTCAACCCATCCTTTTTGTGGACGGCCACTTAAATCTTTTTCAAGAAACATTCTATTCTATTAAGCAAAAAAAGTAATTTTACAATTCATGTTCACATTATTCGTTTTAAACAAAAATAATGTTGAATTTTGAAACTTTGAATATAATACATTTGTACCAACAAATAAGCATCTTCGAACTTTTGATTAAAATTTTATCATGGACAAAAAAATAATTTTAGAATTAATCAAAAAGGATATCAATGAATTACAGCTTCTTACCGAAGCCATGACCAAAAATCCCGATCACGACAATATTTTATTGGAAGTAAGCATTGGCCGTACTCAAACCTTGTTGAGCCAGTTAGATTTATTAAAATCGATTCACGGAGAAAGCAAGCCAGCTAATGAGCAAGCAACCAGCGCCATAATTGAGGACACTCCCGAGATTGATACCAAAGTTGAGCCTAAGAATGTATCTGAAGATGTGACTCAAACAGATAATAAAGAACCCGAATTATCGGAAAATAATCCCATTAAATCAACTGAAATAATAAACAATACTATCCCCGATGAACCTGATAACCCAAAAAATGAAACAATAGACGATTTTACGGTTGAAGCACCTGAAATAACAAATAAAGAAGAAGATATTCAGGCTCCTCCTATTAGTGAACAAAAAACAGAAAGCAACGCAACAGCTTCGACAGAAGAAAAAGAGGAAAACAAGGAAGAAGAAAAAGAGGAGATCTCAGAAGATTCTGATGAAAAAAAACCTCAGGTATTTGGAGAACAATTCTCCAAAGAACCATCGCTGAACGAGCGTTTTTCTGATTTACAAAAAACACGTGCAGCTGTAATCGGGCATCCGGTTCACAGCCTTAGAAAAGCCATAGGGCTTAACGATCGGTTTATGTTTACCCGCGAGCTTTTCGAAAATAATTCCGATAAGTTTGACGAAACAATTAATGCACTCGATAAAGCCGAAAATATTGTTGATGCAGTTGAATACCTCGAACAAAATTTTAAATGGAAAAAAAACGATGCCAGCCTTAAATTCATGGAATTAGTTAAACGCAGGCACGGAAACACTTTTGCCAATTAGCATTACAGGTTAAAAGCTTCAGGTTGTTCAGAGCATAACTTGAAAATTGCAACATGAAATTTCTCTATATGTCGAAATTATACATTATACCCACACCCATTGGCAACCTCGAGGACATGACCCTGAGGGCAATACGTATTTTAAAAGAAGCCG
>DAOSWJ010000224.1:0-4313 GCA_035380005.1 Prolixibacteraceae bacterium
TCCAAAAATGGTCACGTTTTCAGGATCACCACCAAATTGAGCAATGTTGTTCTTGATCCATTTGAGCGATTCAATTTGGTCAAGAATACCATAATTACCGGATACATTATTGGGGCTTTCCTGCGAAAGTTCAGGATGTGTTAAGAATCCGAAAACACCCAAACGATAGTTAATAGATACAAGCACAATATCATTGTTGCCCCACTCTTGTCCATCAAATTCAGGTTCAGAACCCCATCCTTCTCTGTAACCACCGCCATGAATCCACAACGCAACAGGAAGTTTCTTGTTAATTTCGCCCGGAGCTTTTGTCCAAACGTTTAAGTAGAGGCAATCTTCGCTATAAGGCGACTCATCGCCATAACCCCACTCGGTGGTATATCCGCCGGGATAGTGAACAGCTTGATAACCGGGATGCCCAAATTTGTCGGCAATTTTTACTCCCTGCCATGGAATAACCGGCTGAGGAGCCTTCCATCGGAGGTCTTTAATTGGAGGTGCTGCATACGGAATTCCACGATAAACATACACTCCATCAATGTCGGCTTTTACGCCTTGAACCTGTCCACCATCAATGGTCAGTACAGGGTTTGATTCGCAGCTGCACAAAACGAGTACAAGCAATAAATAACTCTCTGCATACTACAACAATTAGATTAATAATGAATTATTATAAACCACATGATCATTTTACAGGTTTATAAAATTTTTTGTACGATTAACAGGTTTAGACTAAAAAGAAACCAATCGGTTTAATCATGCCCTTGACAAACGCCACGGGCTCAGTGCCCAAGAACTAGATGGCGGGGTTGAATACCGTAGGAATGGCATGTATATAGAAAAATCAAATACCCCCTCTAGCTCCCCCTAAAGGGGGATGACAGGGGCGTGCTTATTGTTGTACTCCTGCCCCCTAGCGCCTCCGCAGAGTAGCTTTGGCGCTCGCGGAAAGGGGGTTCTTTTGAGGGCGTGCTTATTGTTACTTTTATTCCTTTGTTGGTTTGCTTAAATAAAAAGCCCCATGGGGGCGATAATATGGTAGCCGGGGGTTTTAACCCCCGGTATAAATGCGATAGCATTTAAATCGGCCGCGGTAGTGGTTGCATCATAGGTTGAATGTTCTTTCGGACGAAATGGCTACCTAATCGAATTGAAAACATGGGGCTTTGCCCCAAACCCAAACACCCTGCACACTTTCCGTCCCGAAAGCTGTCGTGGATCGGTACTCCCCCGCCTTATGCGAGGCAGGCAGCTTTGCTACGAAAGTGGGTTCTTTTGTAACCCTCTCATAGCGCGAGGTCGTAACTCGTGCCTAGTACCCGCCTTCGTTTATTTTTGATTTACTCTTGCCCAAAGCGCCATGTGTGTGAATGTTGATCATTGGTAGTTTTATGAATAGCCCTGTCATTCATGACGGGGTATAAAATAATGCGCCAGCATTTTTAAAATCGACCACGGTAGCGGTTGCAGCATTGGTTGAATGTTCTTTCGTTGAATCAGCAGTGTCTCTATCTCATTATTCTTAAAAATAATTAGAGTGAACTCTCCGGATTACATCATGCTTTGATGTTACTCAAACAAAAAGCCACTGCATGCATTACGCACACAGTGGCCTTGATTATTATTATATCTGAAATTCAGATTATTTTACTTCTTCGAAATCAACATCTGTGACTTCGCCATCGTCGCCTTTTGCCTGACCACCAGCATTAGCGCCGGCATTGGCATCGGCCTGAGGACCTGCTTGTCCGCCAGCCTGTTGCTGAGCGTTGTACATTTCCTGCGAAGCGGCCTGGAACACATTGTTCAATTCGGCTGTAGCGGCATCAATAGCAGCAATATCCTGCTGTGCATGCGCCTCTTTCAACTTTTTCAAAGCATCTTCGATAGGACCTTTTTTATCGGCAGGCAATTTATCGCCAAAATCTTTCAATTGCTTTTCGGTTTGAAAAATAAGCGAGTCGGCCTGATTCAGCTTATCGATACGTTCCTTGGCTTTTTTATCGGCATCGGCATTGGCTTCAGCTTCGGTTTTCATGCGTTTGATTTCTTCATCGCTCAAACCGCTCGATGCTTCAATGCGAATACTTTGCGATTTTCCGGTAGCTTTATCTTTGGCACTAACATGTAAAATACCGTTGGCATCAATATCGAATGTAACTTCAATTTGAGGAACGCCACGTGGTGCAGGTGGCAGCCCATCGAGGTGGAAACGGCCAATGCTTTTGTTATCGTTGGCCATAGGGCGTTCGCCTTGCAAAATATGTATTTCAACCGAAGGCTGATTGTCAACAGCAGTTGTAAATGTTTCGGTTTTTTTGGTCGGAATGGTTGTATTGGCTTCAATCAACCTGGTCATTACCCTGCCCATGGTTTCGATACCCAACGAAAGCGGGGTAACATCGAGCAAGAGCACATCTTTAACTTCTCCGGTAAGCACACCACCCTGAATAGCAGCACCAACAGCAACAACTTCATCGGGATTAACACCTTTCGAAGGAGCTTTACCAAAGAATTCCTGAACTTTTTGTTGAACAGCCGGGATACGGGTCGAGCCACCCACAAGTATTACTTCGTCGATATCGCTATTGCTCAACCCTGCATTTTGCATTGCCCTGCGGCAAGGTTCAATGGTTGCCTGAATCAATTTATCGGCCAATTGTTCGAATTTCGCACGGCTCAATTGTTTCACCAAGTGCTTAGGTATTCCGTTAACCGGCATAATGTAAGGCAGGTTAATTTCGGTTGAGTTTGAGCTCGACAATTCGATTTTTGCTTTCTCAGCAGCTTCTTTCAGACGTTGCAAAGCCATTGGATCCTGGCGCAGGTCAATTCCTTCTTCACTTTTGAACTCATCGGCCAACCAGTTAATGATAACATCATCAAAATCGTCGCCACCAAGGTGGGTATCACCATCGGTCGATTTCACTTCGAAAACGCCATCGCCCAATTCGAGTATCGAAATATCGAAGGTACCGCCACCAAGGTCGAACACGGCAATCTTCATGTCTTTGTCGCGTTTATCGAGGCCATAAGCCAACGAAGCAGCAGTAGGCTCGTTAATGATACGGCGTACTTTTAAGCCTGCAATCTCGCCAGCCTCTTTGGTAGCCTGACGTTGCGAGTCGTTAAAATAAGCAGGTACGGTAATAACGGCTTCGGTAACTTCCTGTCCGAGGTAATCTTCGGCAGTTTTTTTCATTTTCTGAAGTGTCATTGCCGAAATTTCCTGTGGCGAATACATGCGGTCGTCGATTTTTACACGTGGCGTGTTGTTGTCGCCCTTAACCACTTCGTACGAAACGCGTCCAACTTCTTTTGAAAGATTATCGAAGCTTTCGCCCATAAAACGCTTAATTGAATATATGGTTTTACGCGGGTTGGTAATTGCCTGACGTTTGGCAGGATCACCAACTTTGCGTTCGCCATTTTCAACAAAAGCAACAATCGAAGGCGTGGTACGTTTCCCTTCGTTATTAGGGATTACTACCGGTTCGTTACCTTCCATCACCGAAACGCACGAATTGGTTGTTCCCAAGTCAATACCTATAATTTTTCCCATGATATTTATTTTTTAAATGATTATTCAATTTTTAAATTCCGACTGCCAATGATCAATGATTGTGCCATGACATTGCCAAGTGCTTTTAATGAAATATTGTCATAAAAACTATTCACCATGCTGCATCGAAGTCAGAAACGCTGACATATAGGCTGAAATTTGGACAATAAGGGAGGGCTTTTGGGGGGCGTTTACCCCCTCTAGCTCCCCCTTCCCGATTGCTATCGTGGACAGGACTCCCCCGCTATTTGTGGGGCAGACAGCTTCGCTACGAAGGAGGGGTTTTGAAGCGTTTACCTCCCAACCCCCTGACGGGGGAGGCTTTTTGGGGGGCGTTTACCCCCTCTAGCTCCCCCTAAGGGGGAGCTTTCGTAACGTTTATGTTTCGGGGTACAGGCATGTTGGTTTATCTTAATTTCTTTGTGATAATGGAAAATATTAAAAGTAAAATAACACTATCCAACAATATAGAAAGTATAAATACATTATATTTGTTGTGTTTTTTAAAACTCAAACATAACATGCTCATTCAACAGCAAATAAACAAAATAATTATACGAATACTTGCACCAATTTGCTTCGCCATATTGCTGACTTATTCAAACCAAACAAGCGCAAACACCAACTCAATAGCGGTTAATGCGCAAGATTCACTCATTTTGGTCGATTTTTATCACTCAACCAACGGCCCTGCTTGGAAGTACAGCAATTGGCTCACCCAGCCTGTTAGCAAATGGTTTGGCATTACCGT
>DAOSWJ010000224.1:4413-5863 GCA_035380005.1 Prolixibacteraceae bacterium
CATTGGTTCGCTAAATGAACTAAAAGTGCTTAATTTGGCAGGCAATAAACTCGATGGCAACCTCCCCACCTCACTGGGCATGCTAAGCCAGCTTATCGATTTATACCTCCATTCGAACCAATTTAGTGGCAACATCCCCCACGAGTTGGGACAACTCAACCAATTAAATATATTGTATTTGAGCAGCAACAAACTAAGCGGCAATATCCCCCCCGAGTTGGGCAATTTGTCAAACTTAAAACAACTCATACTAAACAACAACAGCTTAAGCGGCAACATACCACCCGAGTTGGGCAATTTGCAAAACCTTACCCATTTGTATTTATATTACAACCAACTGAGCGGTACTATACCCGGGCAACTGGGCATGCTTTCGAAATTGGTGGTTTTTTACCTTTATAACAATGAGCTGACGGGCAATATCCCTGCCGAAATTGGCCAACTCAACAGCCTGAGTTATCTTTACCTGAACCACAACAAGTTATCGGGAAACATACCACCCGAGCTGGGACAACTGAACCGCCTTTACTATTTGCAACTGAACAACAACGCCTTGCAAGGCGCCATCCCTTCGGAGCTGGGACAAATGGCCAACCTACGCAACATGTATCTGCAAGCTAACCAGTTAAGCGACTCGATACCGGCTTCGTTGGGGCAACTTAAGCTGCTGAATAACTTAGACCTGAGCATCAACCAATTAACGGGGTCAATACCTCCCGTACTGGGCAATTTGTCGAACCTGCTGGTGCTCAATTTGAGCATGAACCAGCTAACGGGCACACTTCCTTCGGAGTTGGGACAATTGTCGAACCTTACCCAATTGCTGCTCGAACGAAACTTAATTAGCGGTGTGGTGCCCCTTGGTTTCAATAATTTTTCGAAACTCGAAGTACTTTCGCTGGCCTCGAACCAGCTTTCGGGCTTTGCAGCCGATAAGCTGCACCAAATTGCATCGTTGACCGATATCAGCGTTTATTACAACATGCTCACTTTTGAAGATTTGGAAGACAAAACGGCATTGTTTGACCGTAATTTCTACTATTCGCCACAGAACAATATCGGACAAAGACTTTATTTGCAGGTCGATACAGGGGTAAACTACACCTTAAATGTTGATTGCGGAGGTTCGGCCAACACCTATCAATGGTACTTTAACGGCGAAGCCTTGACCCAGCCTTCGGCACAAGCCTCGCATCGGCTCACAAATATCAACGAAAGCCAATTGGGCATTTATCAATGCTACATCAGCAGCCCCTTGGTTCCCAACCTCATTATTAAATCGGAACCCATTTCCATTCAGTTTAAATCGTCGGGGGTATATCCGCCAACCGATATTTTGCTATCGAACCAATATATTGATGAATATTCGCCACTGGGAACCGAAATTGGCAAGTTTAACACCATTGACGATGACCTGAACGACTGGCACACATACGAACTCGTTGAAGGC
>DAOSWJ010000225.1:0-5833 GCA_035380005.1 Prolixibacteraceae bacterium
AAGGTGAACCTGACAATGAACGATAAAACTCTGGAATGGATTCTCACCGAAATAGGCAAACAGGCCGATATTTCTTTTTCGTACAACCCCGAAGCCATTGGCTCGTCGAAAAGAACCGACATTTTCATTGATGATCAGAGCGTGCGCTTTGCGCTGAATACCTTATTCGATGGTAGTATGAGCTATCGCGAACGGGGCAAGTTCATTATTATTCAACCCCAAAAACCCGAGAAAAAAAACCTAGCTGTAGTAGAAGGCTATTTGAGCGACGAAAACGGCCATTCAATCAGTAATGCCACGGTTTACAACGCAGCCGCAAAAACAGTTGTCAATACCAATGAATACGGTTATTTTAGGCTCGAGGTTGAAAATGCCGGAACTGCCGATAGTATTAAAATCAACAAACAGGGCTACAATAGCATTGCGCTGAATCCGGTTGCCGGCAAAAACTCTTTTGTGCAAATATCGTTACCCGAAAGTGAAAACCACAGTTCAGTCAACAGCCCAAAATTGATGGTCAATCCGCAATGGATGGTCAACAAAGAAATGCTGGCTGCCAACCAAAATATCGACGAATCGTTTAACCGTGTGGCTCAAATTTCGTTTTTGCCACACATAAGCACCAACAGCCTTTTCTCGGGCAAGACCTCTAATTACTTTTCAATAAACATTTTGGGCGGCATGATCGAAAACCTGAGGTTTTTCGAAGTTGGCGGCATTTTCAATATTGTGATGAAAGATGCGGGTGTTTTTCAAAGTGCAGGGGTAGCCAATTATGTTGGAGGGAAATTTATAGGCATGCAATCGGCAGGGGTATTGAATCGTGTAGGCCAAAATTTCAATGGCGGCCAATTTGCAGGAGTATTTAACCAAACAGGGGGTAATTTCAATGGCTTGCAGTCGGCAGGAACCCTTAACCATGTAAAGGGTAGCTTTTGGGGAATACAAGCAGTTGGAGCAGTGAACATTGTTGGCAAATCGATTAAAGGCCTACAAGCTGCGGGAGCAATAAATGCGGCAAAAGAACTTGTTGGCATACAGGCAGCAGGCTTTGGCAACGCTACAAAAAAAATAGAAGGCGCTCAATTTGCCGGTGTAATGAATTATGCTAAAACCGGAAAGGGATTGCAAAGTGTTGGAGTAATCAACCTGACAGACAGCCTTTCGGGTGCTCAAATTGCGGGGTTATTGAATGTGGCAGGCGTAATAAATGGTGCTCAAATTGGTATTATCAATGTAGCCGACAGCTGCTCAGGTGTACAACTCGGGTTGATTAACATCAACAGAAAAGGCTACAGTCATATCGAAGTTTACACTACCGAAACCTTTTTGGCCAATATAGCCTACCGTGGTGGCACCAAACACTTTTACACTGTATTGATGTTTGGCTATGCACCGCAAAGCGTTGGCAGCAATATGCTTTATACCTATGGCATTGGAGGCGGCACTTCGTTCCGAAATGATAAAAAACTAAATTACGACCTCGATTTAATTGCCCAAAATGTTTCATTAGGCACTTATACCGACGATATCAATATGCTGTACCGACTTGGCTTTACAGCCAATTATCCAATTGCCAGAAAAGTATCACTGAACGTTGGGCTTAGCTACAACTTTTACCTTGTCGATTCAACCACACCACAATACGAATCGACTTTCAGCACTCTCGCACCTTATTTTATTTCAAACGAAGCGGTGGGCAACAACCGTAACCTCAAAACATGGTTTGGGTTGAAAGCCGGGATTAGGTTTTTGTAAAATTATTTCATTATTACAAGTATAGAAACAAGTTTCAATTATAACTGAATCTTTCGCCTGTAATCATTCATATTTCAATCATAGTTTTTTGTTTCATTTTTGGTCAAACAATCCCAGCGGGATTGAATGTTTATAGAAATAATACGCAACAGAAAAGGTTCGACCCCGGCCGGGGTCGAAGGTTGCAATGATAAATTGGGTTCTATAAACATACGCCCCCTCCTGGGTCGGGGTTTTGTCATGTTGCAAACAAAAGGAAGATTATATAGTAAAAAGATCTGTTTTGCATTATTTCGCACCGAATTTAAAATTATTCTCAAGGCTTGCGGGCACAATTTACACCGATTTGGATGCCTAAACAGCTCATATTTTCAAATTACGGTGTTTCATTTTGTTTTCGGCCGAACAATCCCGGCGGGATTGTATGTTTATAGAAAAATAACGTAGCATAAAGAGTTCGACCCCAGCCGGGGTCGTATAGCTGCAAAGGAATTTGTGGGTTCTATAAACATTTGACCTCTCTGAGGTCAGATTATTGATCATATCAAAATCAACCATAAATTACTACAACTAACTTAACTCAAGCGTTTACAATTAAAAAACACATAACTACAACCAATTAAAAACATATTCTTCTTTAAATTCTATCTCAAATGCTTTTAAAATTGCTAAATACTCCTGTTTTAAAAGATTGTTTTGCATGATGCTGCTTTTGTTCCTCTATATATCGAATAACCTTGGTCAACTGCGAATGACCATATGAAAACGCACCAAAACCTTCCTGCCATTGAAATTTGAAATTGGTAAAACCATTAACTTTAATAAATTCATTCGATGACTTTTTAATTTCTCTTATCAAATCGGACAAACAACAGGTAGGTTTCATCCCTATTAAAAAATGAATATGATCGGATGTGCCATTTATCGATAACATTTTTTGATTCTTGTTTTGAACAATCCCGGTAATATATTTATACAGTTCCTCTTCCCAAGATGCATGAATTAATGCCTTTCTGTTTTGAACAGCAAAAACTGTTTGGATATAAATTTGTGAATAAGTGTCTGCCATGAATATCTATCTAAAAGGGTTTAATATTTGTCATATTCGAAAATAAAACTACATATTTTCATTTGATTATGCATCAAAGATTAGATGAAGACTTGCAACAATATTCGTTTTAATAGATTCAACCCCCGAGGGGATTGCACGTTTATAGAAATAATACGCAACAGAAAAGAGTTCGACCCCGGCCGGGGTCGTATCGCTGAAAAGGGAGTTGTAGGTTCAATAAATATTTGACTCCTCCGTGCAGGGGTTCCTAACATTTTGAATCAGCAGCCTGCTAAAATTCTGTCAATCAATTCGTGTCTTCTGTCAATAATCGAAAGCAACTCTATTTTGTCACACATTCATTCGCTTATAATTTCTTATTTGTCGTGGCAATTTACAAATACAGCTTATTATCATATTGCCAGTGTTGTACCTCTGTATAAATATCTCTCAGTTGTGAATTTATATACAAAAATCAACTTTCAACTAGGGGGCACTGTGTTTCTTGTTGTCATAGCAGCATGAAAAACAAAAAAAATCATGTTATTTTAAAAATTTAGCACCATGAAAACACAAATCATTAAAAAATTATTTTTTGCAGCTTTACTCATATTTACAATCAATCAACTTAATGCCCAAACATTTACACAAGTAGTACGTGGTACTGTTATCGATGCCGATACCAAATCGCCCATTGTAGGAGCCAACATTGTAGTTGCCAAAAGTGATCCATTTATTGGTACGGTTTCCGATATCGATGGTATTTTCAGGCTCGAAAAAATCAATCCAGGGCGTATTACCCTTTATGTTACCTGCATGGGTTACGAAAAACTTACCATTCCGAATATTTCAGTTATCAGTGGTAAAGAAACTTTTCTTGAATTAGGCATGACGCATTCGTTCGAAATGTTGAGCGAAGTAAGCGTTAAAAACGGCAATGGAAAAGGGAGCGAAGTACTCAACGAAATGGCCATCATTAGTGCCCGCGCCTTTACCGTTGACGAAACCAAAAGCTATGCCGGTTCGCTCGACGACCCTTCGCGTATGGTGTCGGCTTTTGCTGGCGTTACCAGCGATGCCTCGGGCGTTAATGAAATTATTGTGCGCGGTAACAGCCCCAAGGGTGTGCAATGGCGCCTCGAAGGGGTCGAAATCCCTAACCCTAACCACTTTTCGCATCAGGGGACTACAGGAGGCCCGATAAATGCACTAAGCAGCAATATGTTGGGCACTTCCGATTTTTATACAGGAGCCTTTGCTCCCGAATATGGCAATGTCCTCAGCGGTATTTTCGATATGAAAATGCGTACCGGTAACAACGAAAAACACGAATTCACCATTGGATTAGGAGCAATGGGCATCGATGTAGCGACAGAAGGTCCTTTCAAAAAAGGAAACCGCAGCTCGTACAACATCAACTATCGCTATTCAACCCTTTCGCTAGTCGACAAATTAGGCTTAGTTGATTTTGGAGGCGTTCCACGTTACCAAGACCTCTCGTTCAAAACCAACTTCATCACAAAAAAAGCAGGTACATTCTCGCTCTTCGGGCTTGGCGGCTACAGCGAAATTGATGTGAGCCAACTCGATAAAAAAGAAGAAACCGTTTTTCAGGGGACACAAATGTCGAAATTTGGAGTAGCAGGGTTAAATCACCTCTTACTTATTAATCAAAATTCGTTTCTAAAAACAACGGTTTCAGTTTCAAACAATGGTTCGTGGTTCGAAGCCGAATCAAGGTTTTCAGATAATCAATTTTACGAATCGATGAAACGCGACTGGAACAAAAACGCCCTTCAGTTTTCGACCCGCTACAGCAACAGCATCAACAACAATTTAAGGCTGATGGTTGGCGCCGAGTACAAACACATGTTTTACAATATGAACGACCAATTACGCTATCAAAACGACACCACTTGGCGCACCAACATCGACATGAAAGAAAGCACCGGGCTTTTTGAATCGTTTGCAAGCATAAAATACCGCATTGCCCGCAACCTCAATATGGTAGGTGGCCTGCACTATACCAACTTTTTGCTCAATAACTCGCAAGCTATTGAGCCACGACTGGCCATCAAATGGAACATCAGCCCACGAAGCAATTTCAATATTGGTTACGGCAAACACAGCATGCCCGAAAATATTGTTACCTACTTTACACAGGTTTACGACGAAAACATGAATGCAAGCATGCCCAACAAAAACCTGGGCTTAACCAAGGCCAACCACTTTGTTGCAAGTTACGAACAACGCATACTGAAAAACATCAATGCAAAACTAGAATTGTACTACCAAAACCTTTACGACGTGCCTGTCGAAAATCTCGAGAGCAGCAGTTTTTCGGTACTTAACGATACTAACGGACAAACTTTTGCAGCCCTGGTAAACAAAGGCAAAGGCCGTAACTACGGAGCAGAATTTACTCTTGAGCGTTATTTTAACAACAGCTATTACTACTTGTTTACCGGCTCGTTGTACAAATCGGAATATATAACCCTTACCAACAAATGGTACAACACCATGTTCGACGGCAATTATGCTTTCAATTTCTTAATCGGGAAAGAATTCATACTTGGGCGGCCCGAGCGTGGAAATACCCTCAACCTCAACTCAAAAGTTTTGTTTAATGGTAACCGTAAATACCTGCCGGTCGATTTAGAAGCCAGCCGAAATGTTGGCAACGTGGTGTTCGATTATTCTGAACCCTATACCAACCGGCTCGACAATATTTTCCAGGTTAATTTTACAGCCAGCCTTAAACTAAACCGCAAGCACGTAACCCACGAAATACTGCTCGATTTTTACAATATACTAAACAATCAGGGGCGAGTTTCGGAGTTTTACAATATTTTCACCGAAGCTGTTGAATACCAGAAACAATTGGGGCTTATGCCTAACGTGATGTACCGCATACATTTTTAGAAATGTATTTCTACAAAAACAATCAGTATTGTCCGGTAAAATTATATCTATTGGGCTAAAGCCCTTGTTAATTGGGACTATACTAACCCCAGCCTTAAGGCT
>DAOSWJ010000226.1:0-5828 GCA_035380005.1 Prolixibacteraceae bacterium
TGCCTGTTCAATTTTCCATTATGGTGCAAATGGTACATGCTGTATTCGTTGGTGTCGAAATAAGTGGTTTCGTATAATTGTTCGCGCTCGTCTTTAATTTCAACCATAAAATAGTTGCTAAGTGCCCGTTCCAATAATTTGGGCAAATATTCAATGTTGAAAACAAACTTTGTGTCTGTCCTCCGCATTAAAGCAACTCGGTCCATTTGGTTTAACTTGATTGGCTCGAATTGTGATACTAAATCTTTTATCTTATTTTCTATATTCATACTTGTAAAAACGTTTTTGATACAAACGGTTTTTCGAATCGTAATAAAGTTTTTCGGTTCGTAAGCCATTTTCGTATTTGTATTCCATGCGTCGGGTAATTTCACCTTTTGCATCGAGCTCTGTTTCTTCAATCAGGTTTCCTTTTATATCGAATTTGTATTTTATCCAAAGATCAATTTTTTTACCTTTCTCTGAATATTCTTTAATTTCAACAAGTTCGCCCCTGAAGTCATAAAATTCTTCTTTAAATATTGAAGGCTCGGCATCGCCATCTTTTAAGTCTTGTTCGTAATAGCGTTTTACTTCGATACCATATTGTGTGGCTTCGCTTTTTTTAAGTTGAGCAAAGGTGCCGACTGATAATAAAATGAATAAAAATAATATTGTTGGTTTCATAAATTAAAGTTTATCAATGTGTATATCGTTTAAAACTATTTCTTGATTTCGTTCAGTTATTTCAACTTCAACCTTTTTAACAATGTTGGCGGTATTGTTGGTGATCACATCTTCGGAATAAACAAAAACGGTGTATTTGCCAATTAGCAAATTTGGAAAAACGTAAGAGCCATCGGCTTGTGAGCGAATGCGTTCGCAATAAAAATCTTCATTGTTGTATGTCAGGTAAACTTCTTGTTCTTGTGCAGGGCCAATATCCTTAATTTCGAGATTTGGGTACACCGATGTGTTTTTATAGTTGGTAACTATAATTTTACCGCTAATTTTAGCTTTACCTTCGTCCCAATCTAGTGCTTTGTAATTGTATATCGTGCCAATGTTGTTTGTCTCACTTTTTTTCAGATCAATATTGTATTTAATTGTAGTTTGGTCGAGCGAAACACCAGTTGAGTCATCGGTTTTTACAAACAGTTGATATTTGCCGGGCCATAAGTATTCAAACTCAAATGTTCCGTCGAAGCTTGTATCTGTATTGTCGCCAATGTTTGAGTTGTCGCCAAAAAGAATAAAAACTTCTTCATCAACTGCAGGTTCCTCACCTTGAAATACAGTAAAATCGTGATTGAAATAACGTGTAACCATTTTGCCTTTTATGTGGCTGCTGCCCCCAAAACCTTCATTTTGAGTACACGAGTTTAGAAGCATTGTGCTAATGCCCAAAAAAACAACCAGAATACCTCTTAATTTTTTTATATCCATAACTTAATTGGTTTAAAATCAATCACAATTCTTTTGACACATTTCTTAATGTTTAGTTTAAATTGGATAGGGTTTTCGGCTTAACCGATGTTAATTGAAGTTAGATTATTAATCGAATCTTAAGTGTAAATTAACTGACTGTAAAAATATATTTAATTTTCACACTCACGTAAAAAATACATAAAATCTTTATCCATTTAACATTTAGAAAGGCTTTTTTGTATGAATTTAAAATAAGACAAAAATTGTAGGTTTTTTATTTTACGTTTCTGGTCTGAACGATTTTTTCGATAACTGAAATTGCGATGTACAATACAATAATAATTGATAAGCCTGGAACTTTGAGAAACGCAATAATAAGTGCCGAGATAACAATCAACAGGTAGCGTGATTGATTTTGTTTTATTCTATAATTTTTAAATTTTAGCGATATTAATGGCAATTCGGTAACCATTAGAATGGGGAAAGTTAATGTTAATGCTAAAATTAAATTTGAATTGCCAATTAACTGTGCTATTGGGGTGTTAATGTATGAAGCAGAATATGCAATGGATCCAAAGAATAAAGCATTTGCAGGTGTTGGTAGCCCAAGAAATTCATTACTTTGGCGAACGTCTATATTGAACTTCGCCAGCCGTAACGCCGATAGTGCAGGTATGATTAGTGGACTTATTAGTATTATGAGTTGAAATGCTGAAAAATTTTCTGTAAAACCAGGCTCTTGAGCAATGATATTGTGCTGAACACTGAATATCATCGCACCGGGCAATAATCCAAATGTTACAACATCGGCAAGCGAGTCGAGCTGTTTTCCCAATTCTCCACTAACTTTTAATAAACGGGCAACAAAACCGTCGGCAAAATCGAATAATGCGCCGGCAGCCATCAATGAAATAGCAATGTCAATGCGATGCAAAAAAGCAAAATATAATCCGCATGTACCGCACAACAAGTTAAAAATGGTTACCATGTTGGGTACAAATGCATACCATTTATTTTTTTCAGTTATAACCATTATTTAAAACGTGCAATTACTGTTTGTGTGCCGGTAACTTTCTGATTCAGTGCAACTTTTACTTTAGCATTGCTGGGTAGGTACAAATCAACTCTCGAACCAAATTTAATAAAACCTAAGTTGCCGTTTTGATCAGCATATTGTCCTTTCGAAGCATAACAAACAACCCTGCGTGCTACAGCTCCGGCAATTTGACGAACCATAATAAGTTGCTTTTCAGGAGTTTCGATAGCCACCGATGAGCGCTCGTTATGGGTGGACGACTTTGGAGCCCATGCTGCCATGTGGTTTCCTTTGTGCATTTGTTTGTAAAGTACATTGCCACTTACAGGAAACCAATTCATGTGTACATTGAGCGGCGACATGAATATGGAAACTTTTATTGTATCTTGTTTCAAAAATTCATCCTCGAAAGCATTTTCAATAACAACAACCCTACCGTCGCATGGAGCCATAATCGCATTCGAGTCGTTTATTACAGTTCGCGTAACCAATCTGAAAAAGTAGCGTACAAATAAATACAATAAGGCCGAAATTGCAAATACCGAATAAATAATAAAATTGTTTTCGGTAAAACGGAGCGTAATTAAATTGGCTATAACAATCAGTACAATTACAATAAGCAGGGTTGTACGTCCTTCTTTATGTATGCCCATGGTTAATTGTTTAAAATCAATGAAATAAATATGTAATATACAGGTGCAGCAAATAGTAAGCTGTCGAAACGGTCGAGTAAGCCGCCATGCCCAGGCAATAAAGTTCCTGAATCTTTAACATTAAAACTACGTTTAATTAGCGATTCGGTTAGGTCGCCAATAGTACCTGAGACAACACATAACAATGCAAGTACAATAGCTTGCCAAAGGTTCATGAAGTCGAAATAATGGTGCAGCAAGAGCGATGCTAGTAATGCAAAGAAAGTTCCTCCTAATGCACCTTCCCATGTTTTTTTGGGTGAAACCCTTTCGAGCATTTTGGTTTTTCCAAAAAAGCTGCCTACCGCAAATGCTCCCGAATCGTTGGCCCAAATAATCAGAAAAAGCCCAATGAGCACTTCGGGCATATAGCTTTGTGGCTCCAAATCGATTGGTGTAATAATGAAGTTGAGAATTGAAAAAGGTACTGCTATATAAATAATTCCCATAAAAGTATAAGCAATGTTTTGGATTGGTCGTTCGCTTTTCGAAAACAATTCAATAACAGGGCTAAGGAACATAAGAGGAATTAGACCAAAGAAAACAATCTCGCCGACAATTTTCATGTCGTAAAGAAAAAATGAAACAAAAATATATAATGCAACTACAATACCCAGAATTGTTTGTGGTCGATGGCCTCCACCACTACATAAACGATAAAATTCATATAAAGTATAAACCAACATTAAGGCAAAAACCGATACAAAAGCATATTTGCTTAATAATATACTGCCAATGGTCAATAAAACAAATATTCCGCCGCTAATTATGCGACTTGGTAAATTTTTCAATTTTTTAGTTCTTTTAGAATTTCAATTGCCTTTTCTTCGTCATTTTCGTTTACGTAAACTTCAAGGTTACCAAAAGCCAAATACGAAGAATCTTTTTTGTTTATTACTACGGCATTAATGCCATTGTTTTCCAACAACTCTCTTGCTATTTCTGCCTGATATAATTCTCCGGCCAAAAATACTTGTTTCCAATCTTTTTCCATGATCTTTTTCAAAATAAAGTTCAACATTATTCAACAATGTATGAAAAAAAGGTGAATTCTGATTGCGATACCTTTTTTTTGTGCATAAAATAAAACCCGATCAGCAGAAATTCTAATCGGGATTTGTTTATTTTCTGTTTAATATGCAGGCTAGTTATGCCTCAATTTTAGCTGTTGTTTCGGTATTATTTGCTATTGTGTTTTCTTCGGTTTTGTGATGGTCGAACCCGGGGCGTTTGCCGAATATTTCTTCTAAATCTTCGCTGAACAATACTTCTTTTTCGAGCAAACGTTCAGCCAATTTTTTATGTCTTTCTTTATGCTCGGTGAGTACTTTTTTTGCCCTCAGGTATGCATTTTCAACCAATTCTTTGATTTCGCTATCGATTAACTCGGCTGTTTTTTCGCTGTATGGTTTAGTGAAACTGAAGTCGGTTTGCCCCGTTGAGTCGTAGAAACTTAGGTTGCCAACTTTTTCGCTCATGCCAAAATAGCATACCATTGCAAAGGCTTGTTTGGTAACTCTTTCGAGGTCGTTTTGTGCACCTGATGAAATTTTATCAAACACAATTTCTTCAGCTGCACGTCCTCCTAAGATTGCACACATCTCGTCAAGCATTTGGTCTTTGGTTGTAATAGAGCGTTCTTCGGGGAGGTACCAAGCAGCGCCAAGGGCTTTTCCGCGAGGAACAATGGTTACCTTTACCAGCGGGTGGGCATGTTCGAGTAGCCAGCTAACTGTTGCGTGGCCTGCTTCGTGATAGGCTATTGTTTTTTTCTCTTCAATTGATATTATCTTATTTTTCTTTTCTAACCCGCCAATAATCCGGTCAACAGCATCTAAGAAGTCTTGTTTTTGTACCGTGCTGTGTTCGCGGCGAGCTGCAATTAATGCCGACTCGTTACAAACATTGGCAATGTCGGCACCCGAAAAGCCGGGAGTTTGTCGTGCCAAGAAATCAACATTAACTGAGGCATCGATTTTTAATGGTTTTAAATGTACATTGAAAATTTCGCGACGTTCGTTAAGGTCAGGTAATTCAACGTGTATTTGTCGGTCGAAACGGCCGGCACGCATTAATGCCCTGTCGAGAATATCGGCGCGGTTTGTAGCTGCTAGAATAATTACCCCCGAGTTGGTGTCGAAGCCATCCATTTCGGTAAGTAATTGGTTTAGCGTATTTTCGCGTTCGTCGTTTGATCCCATGTTAGGGTTTTTGCCACGTGCACGCCCTATGGCATCAATCTCGTCGATGAAAACAATGCAGGGTGCTTTTTCTTTTGCTTGTTTAAAAAGGTCACGCACTCGCGATGCGCCAACACCTACAAACATTTCAACAAAATCGGAACCCGACATCGAGAAGAATGGAACATGAGCTTCGCCGGCTACTGCTTTGGCCAATAGTGTTTTTCCAGTTCCTGGAGGTCCAACGAGCAAAGCACCTTTTGGAATTTTTCCACCCAGCTTGGTGTATCGTTCGGGGTTCTTCAGAAACGAAACAATTTCTTCTATTTCTTGTTTGGCTTCGGCCAATCCGGCAACATCTTTAAACGAAGTAGTTACCTTTTGGTCTTTGTCGAAAAGTTTTGCCTGCGATTTACCTACGCTGAAAATACCTCCGCCTGGGCCAGTGGCACCTTTGCTCATTCTACGGAACAAGAACCACCAAAAGAAAACAATGAGGGCAATTGGAAATAA
>DAOSWJ010000227.1:0-5826 GCA_035380005.1 Prolixibacteraceae bacterium
CAGTAGTACCATCGAGGAAGTTGCCGCCGTAGAATTGCAATCCAGGCTGGTCGGTAATCACTTCCATTTGAATACCTGTTTTGGCCGAGAAAAGTGTAGCAGCAAGCATCATCCCATCGTCGGTACGGTTAAGTACCCAGTTATGGTCGTAACCGCTACCAAAATCCAACTGTTCGTTGCTAACATCGAGACGTTCGCCAATTGCCGTAGGCTGATTAAAATCGAAGGGAGTCCCCTCAACCGAGGCTAAAGTTCCGTCAGGAATTAAACCGGCATCAACAGGCGTGGTATAATCAGCATCAATTCTCAAAACATGGTCGTTAATTGTAGTATCATCCTCACCGTTTAGGTTAAAAAACGAGTGATGTGTTAAATTACAAACAGTAGCTTTATCGGTTGTAGCTGCATATTCAATTTTGAAAGCATTATCTTCGGTTAACTCATAAATCATTGTAATTTCGAGGTTTCCGGGGTAACCTTCTTCACCGTCGGGCGATAAATAGGTGAAAATAATTTTTGAATCGCCAACCTGTTTGGCATCCCAAACCACATCGAAATAACCTTTAGGGCCACCATGTAAATGATTGATGCCATTATTTTGGGCCAACTGATAACTTACACTGTCGATTTGAAAACGGCCATTGGCGATACGGTTGCCATACCTTCCTATTGATGCACCGTAAAAAGTTTCGGGTTCAGCAGTCATATAATCGTCAAGATTATCAAAACCTAGCACAACATCAACAGGGTTACCGTTAGCATCGGGTACACACAGGGCAACCACCCTGGCACCAAAATTGGTTACTTTCATTCCAATTCCGCCTTCGCCAACCAAGGTAAATAATTCAACCTGCTTTCCATCAACAACTTTCGAAAAAGCTGTCTGATCGATATTTTTTACAGTTTGGGTAAAAACAGGTTTTTCAGTACCGGCACATCCTGTCATCAGGCCAATAATACCGGCAAAAACCATTAGCTTACATATTTTTTTAAACATATCTTATTTTTTAAGTTGGACTAAAATTACTGAATGTGCCGGAATTTCTATCGATAATTTTCCGTTTTTAGGTTTATTTACTTTGAATTCCGAAATTTTAACCTTTTCTTCTTTACCAAAGTCATTGAAATCAGTCATATTTTTTGCGGTTATAATCTGGCCTTCAATATTTTTATAGTCAACACCGTTTATATCACATTCAATTGCAACTGCTTTATTTGGATTGGCATTGGTAAGTGTAATGTTGGTTACACCATCTTTAACCGAAGCCGACGAAGTTACAGCAGGTAACTTTTCGCCGTTAAACTCGTAAGTTTCGCTTTTCAAATCCATAGGTATAAGTGTAGCATCCTGATGTACATTGTACATTTTGAAAACATAATAAGTAGGTGTTTTCACCATTTGAGGACCATCGGTTAAGATCATGGCTTGTAGCACATTAACAATTTGCGCAATATTTGCCATTGAAACTCGCTTGGCATAGTTATTAAAAATATTGAGGTTGATACCGGCAACAATAGCATCGCGAATTGAGTTTTGTTGTTGCAAAAATCCGGGGTTGGTTCCGGGCAATGCATCGTACCAAGTGCCCCACTCATCAACAATTAAAGAAACCCTGTGCTGTGGATCATATTTGTCCATTATTTCGAGGTGTTTCTGAATAAACTCTTCAACCACCATAGTGTTTCTGATGGTATTGAACCACATGTCCTCGCCAAAATCGGTCGATGAACCTTTGCTTCCAGTCCAGCTGTTAGTTGGTAAGGTATAATGGTGCAACGACAAACCTTGTACAAGGTTATACTTTCCGCTTAAGCCTTGCATCATTTTCTCTGTCCAGTTATAATCGCCCGATGAAGGTCCAACAGCAACTTTCTGGAAACCATTTCCACGCACATAACCAGCAAAATGGCGATAAATATCGGCATAATATTCAGGGCGCATATCGCCTCCGCATCCCCATGTTTCGTTACCAATACCCCAAAATTTAACATCCCAAGGATCCTCGCGACCGTTCTTCTTGCGCAATTCTGTCATAGGGCTTTCGTTGCTCGAGGTTACATAGTCAACCCACTCAACAGCTTCCTGTACCGACCCCGAACCAACATTAATGCTCAAATAAGGTTCAGCACCAATCAATTCGCAAAAATCCAAAAACTCGTGTGTTCCAAAACTATTGTCTTCGGTAACACCTCCCCAGTGTACGTTTACAATCGACGGGCGATCTTCCTTTGGGCCTATACCATCTTTCCAATGGTAAGTATCGGCAAAACAACCGCCGGGCCAACGTAATACAGGAACTTTCAGTTCTTTGAGTGCTTCAAGAACATCGGTACGGTAACCATTTACGTTTGGAATATCGGAGTTCTCATCAACGTATATACCACCATAAATCAATGTTCCCAAATGTTCAGAAAAATGACCGTAGATGTTTTTGTTAATTACGGTTTCGGCCTTATCGGGATGCAATACAAGCGTGTTCTGCGCAAGTGCTCCCATGGTAAGGGCCAGGGCTAAAATAAAAATGAATAATTCCTTCATAGTTAAAAGTTTATAGTATTAGTGTGTAATATTAATTTTTTTGCTGAAACCAAACCTTCATCTGGCCTTCTCCCCTGTTCGACCAGGTAAAATAAGGTACAAGTGTAAGCTTTGTTTCGTCGAATGAAACCACAAGTGCTTTAGTAGTTTCATCGGTAACGTTATAATCGCTTACCAAAAAGCCTAAATTTGAAGGTATTTTTAGTTCCGATAAATCGCCATTGTCTGCTTGCTCGGCACAATAAACCAATGGCCCGTATTCAAAAGCAACTTTATTGCGGTTTTCTTCAACCATTGGATTGGTAATAACCTGCTTAACCGACATAGGCAAATCGAGTTCAAGCCAATCGCCACTTTTCCATTTACGTTGAATAACTACATATCCATCGACCAAATTCAATGGAATAATTTCATCATTCAATCGTAAATTTATTTGTTGCTCACCATTGTGCAAGTACTGGTACAAATTGCCCGGTGCGACAACATTAAGCGCCCAACCTGGCACCCTTATTTTTAAAGTATAATCGACAGGTTTTTCAGTGTTAACTTCAAACTTAACCTTACCACTGTATGGATAAGCTGTTTTTAGTTGCACGTCGATTTGTTTTTTGTTGATTTCGATTTTGGCTTTATTAGATATGAATAAGTTCACATAAAGCTCGTTGTTGCCTACAGCATAAATATGCTCGGGAATTGACGGTATAAAACGGATTAAGTTGGTTGGACAACACGAGCAATCGAACCAAGGCTGACGCGTTGCAGCTCCATGGTTAAATTTATATTCACCATCGGACTCCAAAGGGTTGGGATAAAAAAACTTGGTACCATCGAGCGAAATACCGGCAATAAGATTATTGTACAAAGTACGTTCAATTATATCGACGTATTTCGAGTTACCCGACAATTGAAACATACGTTGATTCCAATCGACACTGCCAATGGCTGCACAAGTTTCGCTATAAGCCGTTTTGTTGGGCAATTCATAGTTCTCACCAAATGCTTCGCCATCGTGACGAGCACCCAAACCGCCGGTAAGGTACATTTTCTTGTTCACCATGTTTTCCCATAATGCATTTACTGCTGCTAAATAATCGGCATTGTTGAACATTACTGCAATATCGGTCATACCTGCATATTGATAAATTGCTCTTACTGCATGCCCCACTACTTCGGTTTGCTCAATAACCGGAAGATGATCCTGATTGTATGGCCCCCAAATTTCGCGTTTGGTACTATCGCCACGCATATCGAGGAAAAACTTCGAAAGCTCGAGATATTTTTCGTTATGGGTAATATGGTACAACTGAATTAATCCGGTTTCGATAATTTGATGGCCCGGGGGGGTTTGCAATTTTCCTGGTCCGAAATGTTCAACCAACAAATCGGCATTTTTCAATGCAATATCCAAAAAATTACGCTTACCGGTAGCACGATAATGTGCTGCAGCAGCTTCGAACATGTGACCGCTGTTGTAGTGCTCATGACTCGATTGTTCGCTCTCCCAACGCTCGGTTGCTGGGTTTACCCACCATGAAGGAGGATTTTGCCTATCGATCGTAAACCAGGTAGTTAAGTAACCATCGGGCTCCTGTCCGGCAGCAATTATTTCGATTATTGAGTCGAGATAAGCATCCAACACAGGATTTGGATTACTGATAAGCGAAAAAGATGCCCCTTCGATGATTTTGTATAAATCGGTATCATCGAAGGGCATTTTTCCCAAATATTTACCATCAATTTTTCCACCGGCAACCAAAAAATTCTGCATGCGTCCTTCGGTTTCGCATTTTGCAAACGAATGGTCGATTGTAACAGTTTGTACTTCCTGTATTTTTGGCAACCAAAAACTATCGGTAATTTCAACATTGGTAATATTTACCGGTTGAATAGGATAATCGGCATATTGTTGTTTTTCAGTACACGATGTTACGGCAAACACTACAACAGCCAAACAATATATGTGGAATAACTGTTTCATAATCAATTCTTTAAAGACTACCTAACTGCTGGTATTTTTTATAAATATCGGCATAGACTTTTGCATTTTTAGCAATTGGCTCGTAAGTTTTCTCAAAACCTTGACCCATTGCTTTTTGTGCATCTTCAACTTTTGCATACACACCAGCAGCAACTGCTGCAAACATGGCAGCCCCCAAAGCCACACACTGTTCGGCACGAGCTACTTTAATAGGCATATTCAACACATCGGCCATGGTTTGCATAACAAAAGCCGATTTTTTTGCCACACCGCCAATACCTACAACCGATTTTATTTCGATACCATTTTCGGCAAAACGGTCAACAATTGCCTTCGAACCAAAAGCAGTCGCTTCAACCAGTGCACGCATGATACGTGGAGCCGACGATCCAAGGTTCAAACCACTAATTGTACCTTTCACATTTTGATCGGCATCGGGAGTACGGCGACCATTAAGCCAGTCGGTAGCAACAATTGTCGATTCTTCGATAGGTATTTGCATGGCTTCTTTTTCCAAAGCCGGGATAATCTTCTTTTCGATGGCAGCAGCTACATCTTTATCATCGATAAATTGCAAAGGCCAGCTTAGCACATTTTTAAACCAGGCATAAACATCGCCAAAGGCCGACTGACCTGCTTCGAGACCAACCATGCCGGGAATAACCGAACCATCAACCTGGCCACAAATACCGGGAATAAGTTTGCCTTCCATTTCGTTGTAAGGTGCTACAATAATATCGCATGTTGATGTTCCGATAACCCTTACCAAAGTATTAGGTTCTATTTGCGCACCAACAGCTCCCATGTGGCAATCGAAAGCACTAACGCCAACAACTACATTGCTTGAAAGTCCAAGCTTTTGTGCCCACTCGGGTGTTAAAGTTCCAAAAGCTTCGTCGCTGGTATAGGTTTCGGTAAAAAGGTTATCGCGCATACCAATCAGTTCAGGGCCCAACTCGGCTAAAAATTTTTCAGGTGGAAGACCGTTCCAATCGGGGTGCCAAAGTGCTTTATGACCAGCTGCACAACGGCTCCTTTTCACTTTATCGATAGCTGTATTACCGGTTAAAACTGCTGGTAACCAATCGCAGTATTCAACCCACGAAACAGCTTTGTTTTTTAATGACTGGTCGTTACGCAAAACATGCAAAACTTTTGCCCATACCCATTCCGAAGAATAAATACCACCTTCAAACTTTGTAAAATCGATTTCCCAGGCTTTGGCCAGTTTGTTTATTTCTTCAGCTTCTTTTACTGCAGTGTGGTCTTTCCACAAAACAAACATGGCATTTGGATTTTCCTCGAACCC
>DAOSWJ010000228.1:0-5793 GCA_035380005.1 Prolixibacteraceae bacterium
ACTTTGTCATATTCCCAATGAGAATCCACTCCCGCTTTCCAGGCCGGCAAGTGCTCATCGTCGGTAACCTCAACCAAGAGGTAAAAGTAGTTTTCGTCGTACATGGCTTTCCAATAGGCAACAAGGCTGGGCGTTTCTTCTCCAAAATTTTTTTCGATATAAACCGGTTCAACACTGTTCCATAGCAACTCGATGTTGGCATCGATGTTTGGATTTAAAAGCGTTCGGTGAATATTTACATTTACTTTTTCGGATGAAGATTCCAATTGGGTGATTTCGGAGAATGCAGTATTTGCTATCGAAAGAAGGGTAACGACAAACAAAGCTGCAACAGTTGAAAGATTGCTTTTTGTTTTCATAGTTATTATTGTTTTGGAATGGATAATTGTTTGATGATTTATTTCAGCAAAGGTTGCGTAACAGCTTGCATTTCACCAAAAATCAATCATAAAAAACAAAATAAAACATAAAATTAAGCCAAAACAAACAAACAAACAAACAAACAATAATTTTTTATTCGTAAATCATTTTTTTGGTCATTCCGCCATCAACAACCAATTGTGTTCCTGTAATAAAGTTGTTTTCCTTGTTGGCCAAAAAGAGGCAGGCATTGGCAATATCGCTGGGTTTACCAACCCTTTGCGAAAAATGCTGAAGATGATCAGCGTTGCTTAATTCGTTATAATTTCCAGTTTCGATCCAGCCGGGCAAAATGGCGTTCACCATAATTTGGTATTTCGAAAAAGAAGCTGCCAGCGCATGTGTTAGAGCTACAATCCCGCCTTTCGATGCGGCATAAGCTTCGCTGTTGGGCTCCGACATAATGGCGCGCGTTGATGCAATGTTTATAATGGCCCCTCCTCCATGCTCTTTCATCACTTTGGCAACCTCGCGCGAACAAAAGAACATGCTTTTTAGGTTGGTATCGATTATTTTGTCCCAAGTAGTTTCGCTCATTTCAAGCGGATCGTAGAATTCCGAGAGGCCGGCATTGTTCACCAATACGTCGATGCGACCAAATTTTTCAACCGTGTGCGCAACCATTTTTTCAATGTTGTCCACTAGCGAAACATCAGTTTTTATAAAAATAGCGTTAAGCCCCATGCTGTTAATTTCATCGGCTGTTTTTTGTCCATTGGCCTCGTCGATTTCGGCCACAACAACGGCATAACCTTTTTGTGCAAATGCGTTTGCAATAGCTTTGCCAATACCTTTACCGGCGCCTGTTACAATTACGGTTTTCTCAATCATTCCAAAGTTTTTTCAGTAAGCAGTTCACTGTAATTATCGAACATATCATTAACAAATTGAGCAAGAATTGTCCTCAATTCAATTGGTTTTTCAATTTTTGCCATACTTCCGGTATTCAACAACCAAATGGCAAAGCCGCGCAAATCGTCGTTAGCAAAGTGCATGCGCAAGGTATCGCCCAAATCTTCTTCGGAAATGAAGCCGTACCAATATTTGGTTTCTTCAATAAATTTGAGCTTGTTCTTTTTAACAAGAACGGCAATGTTGCTCTCGTTATTTATTGGTTGTATGCTGCTCATGTACTCTTTCATGCTCAAATGCTGCTTACCCTTAAAGAATTCGTTTGTTGGCAAAAGCTCTTCAATGCGGTCGAGCCTGAAATCGCGATACGCATCGCGCAAACGGCACCATGCAATAAGGTGCCAGCGCGAACCATAATTACTCAAGCCAATGGGTTCCACATAGCGGCAAAGTGCTTCATCGGCAAATTTCGATGCATACTTTATTTTAAGTACCTGTTTATTGGCAAGCGCCTGTTGTATTTCGCTCAGGAAAAGCCTTTGGAAACGGTTATCCATGTTGTTGTAATTAAACACGGTAATGCGTTCGTGTAATTTTTCGAGATGGTCTTTTTCACTTGGTTTCAAAATGGATTTAATTTTAAACAAGGCCGAGCAGAAATCGTTTTTCACTTTTTGATCGCTCATTTGTTCGACCAATTTTTCGCCAAACAACAATGCCGAGGCCTCGTCGGAGCTAAACATTACCGGTGGCAAATGATAGCTGTCGAGCAAAAAATAACCCACACCGGCCTCGGCGCCAATGGGCACACCGGCTTCTTCGAGGGCACGAATGTCGCGATAAACCGTACGAAGGCTTATTTCGAAACGGTCGGCAATTTCTTGCGCCTTTACAATTCGTTTGCTTTGTAATTGAATAAGAATGGCATTGAGTCGATCGATGCGGTTCATATTTATTTTTGGTATCAGTTTACTTAGTTGAATTTTTCAAAACAGCAAGTAAAGTTACAAAAAAGCCCGAAAGTACTTGCTTCCGGGCTTTCGCTTTGTTTTCATGGTTATTATTGAACTACAATCTGTACTTCGGTAAGGTTGTTGGCTTCATTTTCAAAATCGCAATTCAAGTAAACTTCGCGGTTAGCACCATTGGGAATCAACCCCTTGCGCGACATTTCACCAAACATTCGCATGTAAGTGTTGCTTAATTGATTCCAAGGGCCTTTGTGCATTTCAGACAAACAATTAATCTCGGGCAATTCGTTGAATTTGAAAATACCGGGATCGCCTTTGGCTTCTTTAATCGGGAGGCAAATGTCGAGGTTAAAACGAGTATCGGGATTGCCATCGACCCCACGGTAGCTCCAAATTTGAGGGCCGGTAATTTCGAGCCCCAGTTCTTTAGCTTTTTGTTCAATGTCCATACTAACTTGCCCGCAATCGTCGGCAATGGTTTTCAAAGTTGTGCTTAACGAATAACTTAGCACATTGGTTTTTTCTACTTTCTTTTTTTCCATGGCATAAATTTCTTGTGTGGTTAATAATGCATTTAATACTAAAAGGTTAAATGTAAACTGGTTCATGATTGGTATTTTTAATTACCACTACAAAGGAAAGCATGCAGAATGACAACAGTATGTCAGTAGTGTTGTTGAACCAAAATATTTTCTGGAAAAACTACGATAACAAACTAAATATGAGCGGCCAATACTCAAGCAACTCAAAAGTACTATTAATTACCAAGTCGGCACCAGCTTCTTTTAAAACATCGGGATTGATAGGGCCTGTATTAACTGCAATTGTATAAAGCCCTGCAGCTTTAGCCGATTCAACACCCAACGGAGCATTCTCGACTACAATTGCTTCAGCTGTTCCGTAGCCCGACTTTTCGATGGCTTTTAAATAGGGTTCGGGGTGAGGTTTGCCATGGGTAACATCGTGGGCGGTTATCATTTTTTCGCGTTTGAAGCTACCGTTGTATGCTGCTTCGAGCCGATTGTATAAGGCTGCCTGAGCCGATCCGGTTACCACCCAACAATCGATGTTTTGTTTGCCAATTTGCGAAACCAGCATGGGCATGTGTTCCATTATTTCCGATTGCGGCATCGACTGCATAATTTCGTGTTTACGCACCTTTATTGTTTCGGTTTCGGCTGCCGAGAGTTTGGTTTGCTTGTACTTGGCAAACATTTTCTCAATGGTATAATAAGCAGTACTTCCCTCGTTCATAAATGGTTCGTGTTCGGGCAATTCGAGTCCGTGTTCGGCAAAAGCCTGTATCCACGATTTGGCATGGTAAGGCATTGAATTGAACAGCACTCCATCCATATCAAAAAACACAGACTTTAATTTGATTGGGGTTGCTATTCTGCTATTAAAGTTTTGAATTGATGTTGAAATTATTGAAGGTAAATCGATGCTATTGCCCATTTTGTATATTTTTCTTGAGAGCGCAAAACTAGCTATTTTCGATTTACAAAAAAACATCAATATAAAATAGAAATAGCAAACAATTAATTGTACGGAAATAATCCGCACAAATTCCATTTAATTTGAATAAAAGTCGTATTTTTGTATAAACATTAACAATTATGAATACGGCAACAAAAGATCAAACAAGATTTGATGCACGACTTCCAAAAACACAAAAAGAACTATTTGAAAGAGCGGCATATCTAGGTGGTTATCGAAATTTAACCGATTTCATCATACACACTGTACATGAAAAGGCAAAACAAATAATTCAAGAAAAAGAACAGAGTATTTCTTCAGAAAAAGACTCTCAAATATTTTTTGATGCAATAACCAACCCCCGACAGCCATCTGAAACACTTAAAAAAGCCCATGACGACTATGAAGCTTTTTTGTCAAATTCAAAAAAATAATGCTTGAACTTTTAAACAAAACCCACAAGCAAGACGAGTTTGATTGTGGCAACAAACTGTTGAATAACTACATAAAAACCCAAGCCAGCCAGGATATCAAACAAAAACTATCGGCCTGCTTTGTTCTTGCCGACCACACAACTAACTGCATAATTGGCTTTTACACCTTATCCAACAATAGTATCCCAATTTCAATGCTACCCGAAATGATTAGCAGGAAGTTACCAAAATCATACAATCATATTCCAACCACACTACTAGGCCGCTTAGCCATTGATAAAAAAAGCCAAGGAAAAGGTTTAGGTAAAATTCTTTTAATTGATGCATTACGAAAAAGCTATGAGATATCGGATAAAATTGGCTCGTTTGCTGTAATTGTTGATCCGATTGACCACAATGCAGAATTGTTTTATAAGAAATACGACTTCATTAAGCTCCCCGATAGTGGGAAAATGTTTATTGCAATTAAAACATTACATTCACTTTTCAAGGATACAAACTCCGATTAATTCATCAGATCCTATCCTTCCCCAAAAACCATTTTCTGATGTAATATTTAACAGGATTAGAGTATTTGAGTTTTTTCCACGGGCGACTACTATGAGGTTGGTGAAGCACTTTTACATTTGGCAAAATATAGTTTGAAAAACCCAAACGGCGCGAATCTTTCGATATTTGCACATCGTACCAGTCTTTCTTTTCAGAAAGTTGGTCGAAATTGAGTTTTTGCAGCAATGGCAAGGTGAGCAGTGTGCAGCAAAAGCTGAGGCGGTGTTCCGATGCAATGGGCAAGCTATTCGTTGGTTTTACATAGGAATATGGAAAATTGATTTTCCCGTCTTCATCAACCGTTATGGCGGCCACCATGCCACAATTGGGTGTTTTTTGGGCAAAGCCGAAAAGCTGTTCAATGGTATCGGGCTGCACAAACACATCCGACTCAATAATGAGCAAACCGGCTTGGGCATCGATAGCGCGTTGCCGGGCGTCCTGTAAAGTGAAACGGTAATTGGGCGAAGGAGAACTAATTTGGTCTTCGATATTAATGAGCCCGAAACCTTTTTGCGAAGCTGCAACTTCAAGCTGCTTACGGTTTTCGGGGGTACTGTAATCGTTGTAAACCAAATACAGGTTTTCGCCGCTCGATTGGCATACTTTTTCGATGGCCGGAATGGCAGTATGCATCGAGTTTTTTACCGGAGTTATAATCAGTACTTGCTTCAAAGCGCGTATTTATCGGTTTTGGTACATATCGGTGTAATATTTTTGGTAATCGCCGCTGGTAACGTTATTGAGCCATTCTTCGTTGCCGAGGTACCAGTCGATGGTTTTTTCCAAACCTTCTTCAAACTGCAAACTTGGCACCCAGCCCAGCTCTTTTTGCAATTTAGTGGAATCGATGGCATAGCGGAGGTCGTGGCCGGCACGGTCTTTTACATAGGTGATGAGTTTTTCTGAAGTGCCTTCAGCTCGATTCAACTTACGGTCCAAAATACTGCACATCAGCTTGATCAGATCGATGTTTGTCCATTCGTTATGACCGCCAATATTATAAGTCTCGCCAATTTTACCGTTGTGGAATATCACGTCGATGGCTCGTGCATGGTCTTCAACCCACAACCAGTCGCGTATGTTTTCGC
>DAOSWJ010000229.1:0-3528 GCA_035380005.1 Prolixibacteraceae bacterium
ATGGATTTCGCTAACGATGCCGAGGCTGTGAAACAGGCCTACGAGTTTATGTTTGGAAAAGCATTTTTGGTTGCGCCCATTACCGAAGCCGGTAGTATACAACGCGAAGTTTATTTGCCCAAAGCTGTTGATTGGTACAACTTCTATACGGGAGAACGATTTTCAGGCGGGCAAACCGTGAAGGTAGAAGCTCCAATTGACCAAATACCGCTTTTTGTAAAAGCAGGTTCAATTATGCCCTTGGGACCGGTGGTGCAATATTCAGATCAAGATTCGAACGAAACGCTTGAGATATGCATTTACGAAGGTGCCAATGGCGAATTCACACTTTACGAAGACGAAGGCGACAATTACAACTACGAAGATGGAAAGTATTCTGAGATCACTTTTGTATGGAACGACGATGCTAAAACTCTTACAATAAACGGTCGCAATGGATCTTATAATGGGATGAATGAGAACCGGGTTTTCAATATCATAAAAATATCGGATGAATTTAGTGTAGGTACTGCAAATAGATCCGATAAAAAAGTAAAATATAACGGTGCTAAAACTTCAATACAATTATAAAATGAAGCATAAAAATTTAATCAATAAAATAAAAACACTAACAATAATGCTTTTGGCTGTTCCATTTTTTGCAATAGCCCAAAACAATGTTCCACCACAACGCCCTGTTGTGCAAACCAAATTTACTGCCGATCCGGCTCCTATGGTTTACAACGATACTGTTTACCTGTACACTTCGCACGACGAGGACGATGCACAGGGTTTTAAAATGGTCGATTGGCTATTGTACACATCAACCGATATGGTGAATTGGACAGAGCATGGTGCCGTGGCTTCGTTGAAAGATTTTAAATGGGCACGTCAGGATAATGGCGCCTGGGCCGTGCAGTGCATCGAGCGCAACGGAAAGTTCTATCTCTACTGCCCGGTTCATGGCGGTGGTATTGGCGTGTTGGTAGCCGATTCGCCTTACGGCCCTTTTACCGATCCAATTGGCAAACGCTTAATCGAAACCGAACATACCTGGAACGATATCGACCCCTCGCCTTTTATCGACGACGATGGTCAGGCCTACCTTTTTTGGGGCAACCCCGATGTGTATTATGTGAAGCTGAACAACGACATGATTTCGTTGGCAGGCGAAATTGTTAAAGAACCTACAAAACCCAAAAATTATCAGGAAGGCCCATGGGTGTGGAAACGCAATGAGCATTATTATTTGGCTTATGCATCAACTTGTTGCCCCGAGGGAATTGGTTATGCAATGAGCAAGTCGATTACAGGTCCGTGGGAGTACAAAGGAATGATAGTAGATGCTTCGGAACTTACACGTGGAAACCACCCGGGTATTATCGAATACAAAGGCAAATCGTATTGCTTTGGACACAGTTACGATGTGCTGAAAAAAACAACTTCGAAATTTTATGAACGTCGTTCGGTCGATATGGACGAAATAGTGTACAACCCCGACGGAACTATCCAAAACCGAAAGTACTTCTCGGTTGAAGGCCCTGCTCAGGTAGGAACTTTAAACCCGTTTGTACGGGTCGAAGCCGAAACAATGGCCTGGAGCGAAGGAATAAAAACAAATTTCGAAACCGAATGGGAAGGTGCTTTTGAATGGAACCGGGGCGAAAAAATTGCCGATCGCTTGTATGCAACCTCCATTCATAATGGCGATTATGTTATGGTGCAAGGAGTTGACTTTAAGTCGGGTGCCAAATTAGTCGATGTGAGCGTTTCGCCACTTTTTGGAGGAACAATTGAAATACGCGCCGATAAAATCGATGGGCCGGTAATTGCAACTGTCAAAGTTGGGCCACAAGGCGAAGGCGGAAAATGGAAAACAATTTCGGCACCGGTTTCCAAAGTGAACGGGGTGCACGATGTGTATTTTGTTTTCAAAGGCGAAAAAGACCTTTTCGATTTCGATTGGTGGCAGTTTACCAAAAATTGACGGCTTTCATTGCTAAAACACCACCGTAAATAAATGTAATCCAGTTAAAAATCAGTAGTTTAATTATATAGATTTATCGAGATGAGGATCAGTAAAGTTGTTTGTTTTTTTGTAATGGTTTTTTTTGTCAATATTAATTCCTATTCGTGGGAGGGAATGCCAATGCCCGAATTGCATGTCGATGGCCGCTATTTAAAAGATACCGACGGTCATATTGTTAATTTGCACGGCTTTGCACAAACCTTTTCCCCCTGGTTCAACGAGCAGGGATCGAAATGGAACAATCACAACGTTCAGGGCTGTTTAAACTATAACAAAAACATTATCGACCGCATAATGGATGCCGGTTGGAAAGTGAATTTTGTTCGACAGCACATGGATCCTTATTGGAGCAATTTACCCGGGTGTACTCCCGATTATCACGAGGCACATAACTGTTTCAACGAAACAAGGTTCAAAAAATACCTCGACGAGGTGTTTGTGCCCATGGCCGAATATGCCATTTCGAAAGGCTTGTATGTTGTAATGCGCCCTCCCGGCGTGAGCCCCGAAAGGATTGCCATTGGCGACGATTATCAGCAATATTTGATAAAGGTTTGGGGCATTGTAGCCAAACATCCTAAGCTGATGAACAACCCTCACATAATGTTCGAGCTGGCCAACGAACCCATCGATATTTTGGGCACCGATGGAACTTATGGCGCAGGTACACAAGGGCATTACGATAATTTGAAGATCTTTTTTCAGGCAATGGTCGATACCATTCGTGCCAGTGCCGACAACATTCTCTGGATACCCGGTTTGGGTTATCAGTCGCTTTATGCAGGTTTTGCAGTAAACCCCGTCGAGGGCGAAAATATTGGCTATGCCGTTCATGTTTATCCGGGCTGGTTCAATAGTGGAAATGGTTACGAACCTTTTCAGCGCGGATGGGACAGACAAGTGCAACCTGTGGCCGATTTTGCCCCTGTTATTGTTACCGAAATGGACTGGGCACCCGAAAGACATGGTAAATCGTGGGGGAAAGACATCACCGGAACTGCTGGTGGCGATGGCTTTGGTGCCAATTTCAAAAAAATTACCGACGATTGCGGAAATGTTAGTTGGTTGCTTTTTACCGAACCGCATTTGTTGGCCGAGTTTGGCAACCCCAATGCACCGGCCGATGTGGTTGATTTTTTAACCGATCCCGAAGCTTGTCCGTTGCCAATTTATAATTGGTTTGAAGAATATGCTGCCGAATACGATTTTAGCGGGGTTTCCGACGAATATCTCACTGTTTCGGAATTGTTTGTTGTGGGGGGCGAAAATATTTCGGTCCTTAACAAAAGTTCGGTAAGCTTAAATGTGTTTGCACGCTTTGCCGACGGACATACCGAAAAAGTAGGCTCAGTTTCAGTAATTACCGTTGAAAACCCCAATGTTGTGAATGTTGTTAGGGGTAGGATTTTTGCGCTCACCGATGGAAACTCCGAAGTGATTGTAAGTTACATCGATCCGAAGGGAAACCAAAAACAGCTTACGCTGAACATTGCTTCCACAACTTTTCCTTTAACCAACGA
>DAOSWJ010000229.1:3628-5764 GCA_035380005.1 Prolixibacteraceae bacterium
CCTTTGTTATCGATTCGGTATTTTTGAGCAATTCAAGCGAATACGACTCACCTGTTTTGTTTGCAAACGACGAAAACGGCAATCGGATTGCTGCAATTAATCAACTCGATTATCACTTTAATTCGGGGCCTTCCGAAAGTAAATCGGTTTTTGTTTACAGCGATATGTTAACCAACAATATTGCACTTAAAACCAGTAGTGCCTTCGAAATTTCGTTAACCGATAATGAAAACTTTTCGCAAAACATTGAAATAACAAATAACGATGGCTTGCCGGCCAGCACCCAAATATTTGTAAGGCTAAAAGCTGGATTGGAGATGCAGGATTACAAAGGCATACTGTCTATCTCGTCCGAAGGGGCACAATCATACACTGTCGATCTTCTTGGAACTGTCGATCAGGAAGTGGGTGTTTTCAATCCGTATAACGAAAAATCTACAATTTTATCTACCGAATACTATACAACCACAGGTCAACGCATTCGAAATATCGAAAACCGTAAGGGGGTCTATATTGAAATAAACCGAATGTCGGACGGACGCAAGGTGGTTCGTAAAATACTTAATGCTAACTAATTATTTACTTAACACTTTTATTATGATTTTTAAAAAGAACCTTTTAACTACTTTCATTTTTTGTTGCTTTTTATTGTTTGGGGCAATACAAACCCGGGCACAAATCGAGAATTTTCAACTTGGGAACACAACCCGGCAAATGTTGGTTTATGCTCCATCGGGTCTTCAGCCTAACAGCCCTTTGTTATTGTCGTTGCATGGCATGAACCAGGACATAGCCTACCAGCAAAACCAAACAAAATGGGAACTGGTTGCCAAAGAAAACGGTTTTGTTGTTGTGTATCCCGGCGGAATCAACAATTCATGGGACATAATGGGAAACCGCGATATTGATTTTATTTTGGCCATTATCGAAGAAATGTACGATCGTTATGCCATTGATCGTAACAGGGTTTATTTGTCGGGATTTTCAATGGGGGGAATGATGACCTACCATGCTGCGACCAAAATTGCCGATAAAATTGCTGCTTTTGCACCGGTAAGCGGTTACCTCATGGGTGGGCCAAATACCAACAGTTCGCGGCCAATCCCAATCATTCACACCCACGGAACTACCGACGATGTGGTATCGTACAGCGGCGTTCAGCCTTGCCTCGATGCATGGATTGCTCGCAATAACTGTCCTACAAGTGCCGTGGTTACAAAACCCTATCCGGCCGACAGGCCCAACTCAAGCGGTACCAAGTATTATTGGGGTCCCGGTACCGATTCGGTCGAAGTGGTGCTTTTAAGCATAAAAGGTTCGGGCCATTGGCACTCGAACAGCAATGCAGGTATTCACACCAGTCAGGAAATTTGGAACTTTTGCAAAAAGTTCACCTTGGCATACGGAATACCCGAACTCAAACAAGCTGCGGTATTTGAAGGCAATCCAAAGCAAATATTGCTGAATTTTACTTTGCCTATTAGCCCCGCCGATGCTTACGAAGGCTTTGTAGTTACTGTAGATACCCAACAAGTGGCCATCGAAAGTGTTGTACTAAGCGATTCGATGTACCTGGCAATAAACCTCAGCGACAGTATCAACAAAAACAATCAAATAAGCGTATCGTATAGCGGTGGAAATGTAATTTCGACTTACGAAAAAAACCTGGCCAATTTCGAGAATAATTTGGTTGAGAATTTGTTAAATGGAGCTCCTCCTCGCATTGTTGAATTTTCGCTTACCAATAACGGTGATTCACTAATTGCAAAATTCAACAAAAAAATGATGCTCCCTGCCGATGTTTCATCGTTTAACATCGAAGCGCAATTTACCGATACTTTTAATATTCAGCTTGTAAATAGCACATTTTACAACAACGATTCAACCATGTTGTGCTTTGAGCTTAGCGAGCAAGTATTTGCCGATTATGCGTTATTGTTGAGCTACGTGGGCAACAATTTGGTTTCGGCCGATAGTGCTTTGGTAAATAATTTCACCAATTTAGTTATCAACAATACAGCTAAAGGGTTGCCCGTACAATTGGTATCGGCCAGTCTCGAAGACAATGCTTTTGCCATTACCATGGAGTTTACCAAACCAATGCAAATGACCGACGATCAAATCGATCAACTGACT
>DAOSWJ010000230.1:0-5741 GCA_035380005.1 Prolixibacteraceae bacterium
CCTACAATGGCATTAAAAGATAGATCAGGCGAAAAATTTGTACTATAATTCAGTAGGAAATCATGGCTATATTCATAACGAGTTCTTTTAATACTTTCGTAACTACCTACAGATCCAGCATTTGTCCCAAAATTAGGTGAAGTAGGCGAAAATTTATACTTCGCAATCCAAGCTTCAGTAGTTGAATTTTCAATATCACCACTAAAACGATAAGTTGCATTTAAATTTTCAAGAATATTGTATTTCAATTCAAACTTACCGTAAACTTTATTTTTACCTTGTTGTGATCCATTTTCATTTAAAGCAAAGTAAGGGTTAATTCCGTAAGGAGTAAAATAATCGTCCAGATTATTATATTTTGCTTTATAATCTTTTAAATCAACGATAGAAATATCTTCAGCAATTTCCCAAATGCTACGAAAAACTGATGCACCTTGTCCAGTTTGAACAGCTTTAGTATTTTCATGAACAAAATTCACTGAAGACAAAACCTCAAACTTGTCTGTTTTATGACTTCCTTTAGTAGAGATTGTATAGCGTTTATAACTGTCGGCATCGGTAGGTATAACACCATCGACACTATTTTGACCTAATGAAAGGAAATAGTTTGTATTAGCATCGCCACCACTAAGAGCAACTGAGTTTTTGTAGTTGAAACCAAAATCATAAAAGTCACGTACTCTATCATCCAGAAATTTGTACTCCTTCACTAACTGACTATTATCTACCACATTACCCCATACTCGATTTTTACCGTCGTAAGGAGCACCCCAGTTACCATTCTCATCCAGTGCCCTTTGGCCACTCCAACCTTGTCCGTAAATAGATTGACGACTTGGAATACGTCCAACACGAGAGATACCAACAGAACCATTGTAATTAACAACCATTTTGCCATTGGTATTTCGACCGGTTTTTGTAGTAATAAGGATAACACCATTAGCAGCTCTCGAACCATATAATGCTGTTGCAGCAGCACCTTTTAATATTGTCATATTTGCAATATTATCAGGGTTTATGGCATTCAAACCCGACCCAAAGTCGGCGCGAAAGTTAAGTGCATTACCTGTTTCAATTTGTTCGTTAATCAATGGAATACCATCAACGATAAACAAAGGTTGGTTGTTTGAAAACGAAGAAGCACCACGAATAAAAATATTCTGAGTTGAACCTGGGTCAGTACCACTTGAAATCTGAACACCTGCAACTTTACCTTGAATAGCACTCATTGGGTTTACTGCCTGAACGTCGGATATTGCATCTCCAGAAACGGTTGTTGCAGCATAACCTACGGCTTTAACATCACGACTTATACCCATTGCAGTTACCACTACCTCATCGACCGATAATGTAGTTTTTTGCATTTTCAATTCGTAATTCGAAACCGATGTAATAGCCGCCTCAAGCGGTTCCATTCCCACAAACGATAATACCAAGGTTTGTGCATCCTGTGGAATGTTTAACGAAAATTTCCCCTCAATATCGGTTACCGTACCAATGCTGGTACCCTTAACTACAACCGATACACCCGGCAATGTGCTCCCATCGTCAGCATCGCTTACCCTACCGGTAATTGTGCGACTTTGAGCAAAAACTACCTGCATACTGCATATTGCTATGCACACAAGTAATAGCGCAATTTTTCTCATAAAATCTAATTTAGGTTAATAAACAATAAATAATTTCGCAAATATCTTTCTTTATAAATCTTTTCAATTTCTTTAATTTTATAATCTGTAAAATTAGAAAAAATTAACTTTCATTAACACGAAAATACAATAAATGTTGCTTTCTCTCCATAAAAATATACTTTCTATATTACCTTAATTGTTTAGTTTCTATTAACAATTTTTTTAATTTTGAAATTTATATTTTTAAATAATTTATAATGGGAAAAAAGGCAAGGGTAATACTACAAGCCATTAAATTCAGGCAACAAGCTCATTTAGCTATAATTACCAACGAAAAAAAATTAGATGATGTAATTCGTAATTTTGAAGATGCCGAATGGAGTACCGGTTATAAGTTTTGGCATATCCCACTTAGCAAATCGAACTTTAACAATGTTGTCGAAACACTAAAACCCTATGCATCAGTCGACACCAGTGCCTTTCATAAATTCAAATTCCCCGATGAAACCAACAGCACCAGCAAGCGCAAACGCGTAAAAGTGCCTGAGGTTAAAAACGATATGCTTACAAAAATTGACCAATTCTACGAACTTCAGCCCAATAAACAATTTTCGGCAGCAACCGGAAAACTATACCGTTGCATGTTAAGAATATTCTTTGGATGGTATAACAATAAAACCGACAATGAGATTACCAACAACGATATTCAACTGTTTTTGAAAGCTTATTTTGAAGCCAATCAGTTCTCGCCTACCTATAAACGCCTAATGGTTACTGCCCTTCGACATTATTTTTCAGAGATTGGACGAACAGATATCAAAATCTAATCGTCATTTTCGGAACATACATCGAGCGGATCGACATGTATTGTAGCTTCAATTCCCAACTCATACCTGATTTTCTTTTCAAGTTCGGTTGTTAGTTCATGTGCAGCTTCAATTGTGCATTGAGGAGGCAAACAAATATGAAATGTCAATTCCTTATGTGTTACGTAATTATGCATATGCATGTGGTGTACATGCAACTTATACTCCGACACTTGTTTTGCCAACTCTTTTACCTGTTTTTTCAGATTAACATCAACTTTCTCGCCCAGAATTAAGCTTATAGCATCCGAAATAATCTGATAGGCTGTGTAAATGATAAACAAAGCCACAATAATACTTAGGGCCGAATCGATCCACCATACATAACGCCCAACAAATATCCCTATCAAAATAACAACCGACGATAGTGCATCGCTCCGATGGTGCCAACCATCGGCCTTCAATGTGTCGGAACCTGTTTTACGGTATGCCCACAAAGCATATTGAGCCAGACCTTCCTTTAATAAAATTGACAAAAGTGTTACAACAATTGCCAACCATCCGTAATTGGCTTCTCCTTTATCAATAAACTTGTCGTAACCTTCTTTTATAAAATTGAAACCTATAAATATTAACAAAACACCTATAAAAATTGAAGTAACCAGTTCGAACCGTCCATGACCAAAAGGGTGTTCCTTATCGGGCTTTTTAAACGACACTTTTGCACTTACCAAAACAAAAACCGAACTTATTGAGTCGGATAATGTATGCCAGGCATCGGCGACCAAAGCTAGCGAACCACTGGCTATACCTGCCCAATATTTTAATGCAAACAACAATACATTAACCACTATCGATATCCATCCTTCTTGCTGGTTGTATTTTTTTCTAAGTTGATTGGTATTTTCAAGCATATGTTATTGTTTAATTTTCAAAATTAAAGATTTCAATTTGTTTTTTTATAATCGAACAGAACTTTATATGACAAATAAAAACAAAAGAAAAGCCAAAATTCATACATAACAGCATTAATTTATATAAATAAAACTCTCAGTTTATTCTTTTAAAAACACTTTTGGTCGCAAAAATCTTACAATTCGGTTGGTTTTTCTTTATCATCTCGATGCTTTTATCCTAATTTGCATCATGCTTTTAGGGTATTAACTTAAAAACAATGATTTCGAGTAAACTAAAAAGTACTAAACAATAAAATGAATAGTTTCAAGAAAAAAATAAAAGATGTAATCATTGCTGCCCTGCTTTCAATAGCGATAGGGTTGATTTTTATGTGGATCAGCACCTCGTGCTTCAACCACTCATTTACTCATTATTTATGGAATGCAGGTTATTCACTAAGTATTGGCATGGCCTTATTTGCAAATGCCATTGTTTTCTCGTTTGTTGAAAAACACTTTATATCGTGGATTGACCGCCCTGTAAAAAGTATAATTATTGCCATTGCCTTTCATTTAGCTTATTCAACTTTGGTGATCTTCTTTTTCAACTGGCTATGGTTTGTGGTTCTTTCGCACTACACATTTGTTTCGCTAATTAAAGAAGAATGGTTGGTTTTTTTGGGCTTGTACCTTGTTTTGATCATAATCACTGCCATTCATTATGCCGGATCGTTTTTCAAAGTTTGGCGCGATGAAGCCATAGAAGCCGAAAAGCTCAAAAAAGAAACCATTGCCCTACAATATCAGGTAATGCAAAACCAGGTTAACCCTCACTTTTTATTCAACAGCTTAAACGTTTTGGGCACTTTGATCGATATTGATGCGCAAAAGGCAAAATCGTTCACCCTTAAACTTGCCTCGTTTTACCGAAGCCTTTTGCAACTAAAGGACTACGAAATAATCGACATCCAAAAAGAAATTGAATTAGTTGAACGCTACGTTTTTTTGCAAAAAATAAGGTTCGAAGGCAATCTCAATGTTAAAATCGATATTGATAAAAACATTAAAGGTGAACTGATTCCACTTTCGCTGCAAATGTTGATCGAAAACGCTGTTAAACACAACGAAATATCGAAAGAAAATAGTCTGAACATTGTTATTGGCACCGAAAATTCAGCCTACATCTTTGTTGAAAACAATATCAACCCCAAATTCGACTCAGGTAACAGCAATAACATTGGGCTAAAAAACCTCACCGAACGTTACCGTTACTTAACCGGAAACGATGTAATTGTTGAACATACCCACGACACATTTAAAGTTTCGTTACCAATTATAATAACTGAGCCATGAGAATACTAATAGTTGAAGATGAACCAATTGCAGCAAAGCAACTTTTATCACTTGTTAAAAAATTGAGGTCCAATTGGCAAATTACATCCATTTGCGATACCATCAAAAGTACTGTTGAACATGTGAAAGAAGCAGGTTTGCCCGACCTGGCATTCTTCGACATTCAACTTGGCGACGGGCTTAGTTTCGAGATTTTCAAGCTGATTAACTTTAACGCACCTGTTATTTTCACAACAGCATTCGACGAGTATGCCATTCAAGCTTTTAAAGTGAACAGCATCGACTATTTGCTGAAACCTGTGTTAGAAGAAGATTTGGAGAAAGCAATTAAGAAATTTGAAAAACAAAACAACATACATTCAAACCACATTTCGGTTGAACTGATTCAGTTACTCCAACAATCGCTTTACGAGAAAAAATACAAAAAACGTTTTTTGGTTAAACTGGGCAACCGGCTTAAATCGATCGAAACCGACAATATTTCCTATTTTTACAGTTTCGACAAAGCAACTTATGCCAAAACCTCCGACGAAAAAGACTTTTTGCTCGATCATACACTCGAAAACATTGAACAACAAATCGACCCGGCCTTGTTCTTCAGGATAAACCGAAAATATCTGGTAAAGCTCACAAGTATAGTTGAAGTTTTCAACTACAGTAATTCACGTTTAAAACTTAAAATTATCAATAGTAAAGAAAACGATTTTCTGGTATCGCGCGAAAAGGTAAAAGCATTTAAAACCTGGCTCGAGGGCGAACATTAAACACTAAATATCAACACTATAAACAAAATTATTTCAAGCATTTAAATGTTTGAACAAGTATTGTATTGTCAAAAAAATAAAAAACCATGAAGAAACTATTATTTATTTTTCTAATTGCATCATCGCTACTATGCAAAGCACAATTTACACAATCAATTCGGGGGCGCGTTACCGACAGGGTTAGCCAAACAGCATTGCCCGGAGCAAGCATTGCACTAAGCATTAACGGCCAACTAACAGGTGCAACTACCAACACGAACGGGTTTTACGAAATAACAAGCGTACCCATTG